>WGFY01000038.1 GCA_015491995.1 Mesoaciditoga sp. | reverse complement strand
TTTAAGAACTAATTAATTTGGTATTGCAAATGATGTGAAGAACGTTAAAAATCAAAACCCCGTCTCAAAAATAAAAGACGGGGAAGAAGAACAAATCCAATTGATGTTCACCTCGTGGCGAGAAATTCCGAAACCTTTTCTAACACAAAGTCGATGTCATCCTTTGAAACATCTTTATTCATTGCGAATCTGTATGTCCCATTTTCAGGTGGGTTTATCTTTATTCCATTTTCGAGCATATATGAAACAAATGAGGAATCATCCACCCCTTTTGAAAATTCGAAAAACACCATGTTTATTTGAAGGCGATCTGTTTTCACTTCTATCCCTTCAAATTCATTTATTTTTTCAGCAAGGAAACGCGCGTTCTCATGATCTTCGCACAATCTGTCCACCATCTCTTCAAGCGCCACTATGCCGGCAGCCGCCAAAAATCCAACTTGTCGCATGCCGCCACCCATGAGCTTTCTTCCCTTTCGTGCCCAATTGATGAATTCTTTCGTTCCAACAAGCATCGAGCCCACAGGGGCACTTAACCCCTTCGAAAGGCAAAACATCACGCTGTCTGTGTATTTGGCTATTTCTTTTGCGTTCACACCAAGAGCGCATGAAGCGTTGAATATTCTGGCCCCATCAAGGTGAATTGGTATACCGCGAGAATGTGCCAATTCGTATACCTTTTTCATGATCTCAAGATCAATCACCGTTCCCATTCCATGGGCATTTTCCAAACAAATAAGACCTGTAGGAGGATAGTGAATGTCCTCTTCTCTTATCAGTGATTCTATCTCAACCGGATTGGGAATGCCATTTTGGGAGTTGAATTGCATCAATTGAACGCCTGCTATGATGGCTGTGGCGCCAACTTCATGAAGGACGATATGTGAATTCCTGTCCACTATCACTTCGTCTCCACGTTTTGTGTGAGAAAGCACTGCGAGCTCATTGCCAAAAGTTCCAGAAGGAACGAAAAGAGCGGCTTCCTTTCCGACTTTTGAAGCAGCCAATTTTTCTAATTTTCTAACTGTGGGATCATCTTCGTAAACATCATCGCCGACTTCGGCGGTGTACATGGCCTCTCTCATCTTTGAGGTTGGCTGTGTCACTGTATCGCTTCGTATGTCTATGTATTTCACACTATCATCTTCCAATTTCAGTTGCTATTCTTGAAGCGTAAATCACGGCAAGCAAGAGTTGCAGTATGTCTTTGTAAGAATTGGAAGTGTACTTTATTCTATATCCATCCATTCTTTCGACACCGGGTGTGAGAGCCGCTTCATCTGCCATTTCCGTCGATCGAAAAGTTATCTCAAGGGTGTAAGGAGCATTGAGTTTGTAGGGATTTACATTGCCTTTTTCCGTTTTATCGAGGGCCTCTTTTGTGGCTTCTATAACATCACGCTTGACCACATTTTTAGGTCTCATTATCGCTGCAAATCTGCTGAGTCCCTTCTTCGTTTCGACGAGAACCGTATCCGGCATGATCGGCTTCAGCTCTTCAACCAGCGCATGATCTCCAACGACCAGTGAAACTGGCACATCGTAATCCGCTGCAAATGCGGCGTTTATCGTGGATTCATTCATTCTAATACCATTTATTCTCAGCTCGTGAACAGCACTGTTCGAATAGGTGTGATCCATGATGGCATGAAGTGCGCCAACTCCGGCATGATAGCCTATAAAGAAAACAGTTGTGAATGTGGAATCTATTCCGGCCATCATGTAATAATCTCGTAATCCTCCTCTGACTAAGTAAAGTCTATCATCCAGTTCCGTAAAATCGTAAGGAATGTTTTCTCCAAGTGAATGAGAGTCACATACAAGAATCTGATCGATCTTTGAGTTTTGTGGTGAGGATTTTATCCCTTCCAGAACCCATTGCATGGTTTCAGTCAGATGCTTACCTAAATATCTTTGGTCTTTGATGTTTACATGGTGCCATGCGTTTATTCCGGGAAGTCCCTCCATATCGGTAGAAATGAATATTTTCATCTTGCTTACCTCCTCTTGACAAATTAAGTTCGATTGTATTATAATCCTTTTGCTTGCGTTCCACCATAGCTCAATCGGTAGAGCATCCGGCTGTTAACCGGAGGGTTGTAGGTTCAAGTCCTACTGGTGGAGCCATTTTGTTTTATCGGTAAAACACTCCCCCTGTTTTGACAACAGGGGGAGTGTTCTTTTCGGCCAATCGATCAAAAATAGTAAAAGAATCCTGAAGAAAGGTCCAAGCTCATGGAACTTCGGTACCACGTGCTGAAGGATAGCCCAACTCCGGTGTAGGACATGACCTTTCCTTCGATGAAGTCGCTACTCCAGTTCACAAAAAGTGCAGGGCCGGCAAATACTCCAAAATACGTTCCGTATCCTAAGGCAACGCCTCCGGAAGCCACGGCACCGTAATCGATGCTCAACTTTCCAATTTTTTTGTTATCGGTGGTCGTGCCAAGATCGGTTGCGTAAATGTTCCCCATCTTCATTCCACCGCCGGCTGTTATTCCCAACGGAAAAGAAATTCCTCCATACACAAACGTGTTGCTGTTCAGTTCCGTTCCAATTGCTATTGCCCATCCTATCGCAGGATTATCGACGGTTCCTACCATAACCCCGAATCCAACTGCCCCCATCAAGATCATAAAAATACCTGACATCAGCAAAATTTTTTTCACCTTAATCCCTCCTTTGAGCTTTTCATGAACGTAAGGTGAATAATTATATCATAAACATGACTAATATACGTAAAATGTTTTAATAAAAGGTGAAATAATTTTATTTACGCAAAGTTTTTGAATGAATATCGAATTAAAATCCGTTGAGTTTTCTCTTCATCGACAAAATGATATAATATCGAAAGTTGATTTTGAAATGAGGTGATCCACTTGGTGAAACTAAAATTGAAAGGGAAAGATTATGAAGCTCATCCCGGAAAACTCAAAGATATCCTTAGTTCTATAGGAATCAAGTTGAACGTTGTGGGTGCAAGGCCGTTAAACAACATGGGCCAGACGAGCAAGACGTTGATCGATCTTTTTCAGGTGATCGATGATGATGAAAGAGTAGAGCTCATCACGATCGATGATCCACAGGCTGTAGAAATTTACAGGCATACGATGGCTCATATAATGGCTCAAGCTGTGCAAAGGCTGTACGAAAAAGCAAAATTTGCGATAGGTCCTACCATTGAAAATGGATTCTATTATGATATAGACCTTGACAGCACCTTGAATGAAGATGATTTAAAACGCATAGAAAAAGAGATGAAAAAGATAGTTGAAGAAAACATCTATTTAGAGCGTTTTGAGATGAAGAGCGATGATGCGATTCGTTACTTTGAAGATCGTGATCAGCCCTATAAGGTTGAGCTTATAAAGGATTTGAACGTTACCACGGTAAGCCTTTACAAGCAAGGCGAGTTTGTGGATCTCTGTCGTGGCCCGCATATGCCTTCCACAGGTCTTGTGAAATATTTTAAGCTTCTAAGTGTTTCTGGAGCCTATTGGAGAGGTGACGAGCACAACAAGATGCTTCAGAGGATTTATGGTACGGCTTTTTACAAAAAAGAGGATCTGAATGCATTTCTTAAAATGCTTGAAGAGGCTGAAAAACGTGATCATAGAAAACTCGGTCCACAACTTGATATTTTCTCTTTGCATCCAGAAGTGGCTCCGGGTATGATCTTTTTCCATCCAAACGGTACGATCATTCGAAGGGAGCTTGAAAACTATTGGCGTGAAGAGCATATCAAGGCTGGCTACGTTGAGGTTATAACTCCAATGGTTATGAACGAAAGCCTTTGGAGACAATCAGGTCATTGGGACCATTATCGAGACAACATGTACTTTACCGAGAAAGATGGGCAAACTTATGCGATAAAACCTATGAATTGCCCTGGTCATATTATGATATACAAAACGAGATCTCATAGCTATAGGGAGTTGCCTTTGAAAATGTGCGAGCTTGGCACAGTTCATAGATACGAACGCAGTGGTGTTGTCCATGGGCTTTTTAGGGCACGCGCGTTTACTCAAGACGATGCCCATATATTCTGCACTCCAGAGCAAATCGAGTCAGAGATAATCGAAGTTGCCAATTTGATAGATAAAACGTATAAACTTTTCGGATTTTCATACAAAATGGAACTTTCGACCAAACCGGATGATGCAATGGGTTCTGATGAAATTTGGGAAACATCCACTTCTGCGTTGAAAGCGGCCCTAAAGCATCTTGGAATGGAGTACCAGATAAACGAGGGTGATGGTGCTTTTTATGGGCCAAAGATAGATTTTCATGTCAGAGATTCCATAGGCAGGACTTGGCAGTGTGCCACAATACAGCTTGATTTTCTCATGCCTGAAAGATTTGATCTTAACTATACTGGAAGTGACAACAAAGATCACAGGCCGGTCATGATACACAGGGTTATATACGGTTCTCTTGAAAGATTTATAGGGATTTTGATAGAACATTACGCAGGTGCTTTTCCAACGTGGATAGCACCGGTTCAGGCGAGGGTACTTCCGATATCAGACAAACATGTCGAATACGCCCATCATGTGATGGAGAGACTCAGAGAGTCGCACGTTCGCGTTGATATGGATGATAGGGCGCAGAAGATCAATTACAAGATCAGAGAAGCTCAAGTTCAAAAAATTCCATACATGCTCGTGGTTGGGAACAGGGAAATGGAGACCGATACCGTCTCCGTGCGAATGAGAAGCGGAAACCTTCTTGGAGCCGTAAAAACTGAAGAGTTCGTGAAAAAGATTTTGAATGAGATAGAAGGAAAAATTTCAAATTCTATCTTTACGGAGGAAAAATGATGTCTTACAAAGATTGGAACAGTTCTCCTATAATCCGTGTTAGAATATCTGAGTCTGATGTGCACTACGCCGGAGGGCTTGTTGACGGTGCAAAGATCATGCAGTTTTTCGGAGATGTGGCGACAGAATTGCTGATAAGGAGCGATGGGGATGAAGGCCTTTTTCGAGCTTATGACTTGGTAGAATTTCTTTCTCCAGTTCACGCTGGGGATTACATAGAAGTATATGGTAAAATCATCGAGATTGGCAGAACATCCAGAAAAATGTTTTTTGAGGCGTACAAAGTCATCGTGCCCTTGGAGGAGGGTGGAATCTCCGCATGTGATGTGCTGAATAAGCCTCTTCTCGTGGCAAAAGCCAACGGTACATGTGTTGTTCCAATTGACAAACAACGTAAAAAAGGTGAAAAATCGTGAACAAGTTGATCATAACAGCAGCCGTTTGCGGAGCAGAGGTTATGCGCAGGCATACGCCTTACATTCCATTAACACCAGAAGAAATTGCCAACGAGGCGTGCCTTTCAAGAGAAGCGGGTGCCTCTATCGTTCATATTCATGTCAGGGATCAAGATGGGAATCCAACTCAAGACGTTAAAATTTTTCGACGTGTAGTGGAACTTATACGTTCCAAATATCCCGATGTGATAATTCAAGTCTCAACTGGTGGAGCCGTTGGAATGGATGCTGAAGAAAGACTTCAGTCCATTTACTCTCATCCTGAGATGGCAACTTTGGATGTTGGAACGACGAATTTTGGTGATGATATCTTCGTTAACGATATGCCACTCATAAGACATTTTGCCAAAAAGATGAGCGAAACGAATGTTATGCCAGAGTTTGAATGCTTTGAAATTGGACATGTTCACAACGCATTAAAAGTTGTGAAAGAAGGGCTTATCAAAGGTCATCTTCATTTCGATTTTGTGCTTGGGGTTCCTGGAGCATGCACAGCTGACGTTAGAAATCTGATCCGCATGGTGGATACCATACCTTCTAATGCGACATGGACGGTATCTGGCATAGGAAAACATGAATTTGAAATGGCTGCACATGCGATCGCGATGGGTGGAAATGTGAGAGTTGGTCTTGAAGATAACATATACCTCTCAAAGGGGGTGCTTGCGAAATCCAACGCTGAATTAGTCGAAAAAATTGTCAAAATGTCCAGAGAGATTGGACGTGAGGTGGCTAACCCTAAAGAAGCACGTGAGATGTTAGGGATAAAGTGATTTTTAATCTTTTCAAGTTTGGGAAGGAGGTGAGCCGTCTTACAAGACGGAAACTATGTTTGAAAATTTCGTAGCATTTGCAGATGCATCTGCGCAAAAAGCGACCACAGCGCCAGCCAAAGGTGGAGCATCTTCGGGTACCATAAGCATGGTAGTTTGGCTTGTGGTGTTAGGCGCTCTTTTTTACTTCATGCTTATTTATCCCCAGAAAAAGCGTACTAAGAATTTTACCCAATTGATGAGCAATTTGAAAAAAGGTGATACTGTTATAACAGTTGGCGGAATAGTTGGCAAGATCATCGATATCAAAGATAAAACACTCAAAGTAAAGACAGCAGGTAACGATCTTGAAATTACAAAACGTTCTGTCGCTTCAATTGTAAAGGGAACAAATGGTAATGGTAATGGTGATGGGAAATCCAAGAACGATTCGAAATCCGATCTCATAAAATAACGAAAGCAGGGGGTGTGAAAGGGTTTTAACCCTTCTGAAAATGAGAACAGACAAAATCAGATTAATTTTCGTACTGTTAGTGCTATTCATTTCGGTGTTTTTCATGCTTTGGCCTCCGGTACCTAATGCCAAGAACTTTGGGCAACGTCTGTTTGGCAATATCAAGCTTGGACTGGACATCAAAGGAGGTTCAAGGCTTGACTACGTCATGGTAGGATCTAAACCTACGCCAGAACTGACAAATCAGGTTATCACAGTTCTTAGGAGAAGGTTGGATGATGCAAATTTCACCGAAGCAATTGTCTCCGCTGTTGGGAACAAAGGAATCAGGGTAGAAATTCCGGGTATAGGAGATCCAAAGAAAGCTGAAAAGCTTATTGGACAAAGAGCACAGCTTTATTTTGGCGAGGTTCTTGATCATGTTACTTCGGCAGTTAAGCCGGCTCCAAAGATAGGCTTGAGCTACGCTGGCGCGGTATGGCTTAGATCCAAAAATGCGACTGACGATTGGTATCTCGTGAACAAAAATGTCCAAGTTGGCGCTGGAACGCTTCAACTGTCCGGCAATGAGGTGAAAAATGCAGCGGCTGCGGTTGACACTCAACGTGGTGGATGGAGGATCGATCTCACTTTCAATTCGAAAGGAGCTAACGATTTTTTCCAGATAACTCAAGCGCTTGTGGGCAAACCTCTTGCGATCGTCATGGATAAATACGTTCTCAGTGCTCCAGTTGTTCAAACTGCCATTCAAGGTGGAAGAGCTGAAATAACCGGTACATTCTCTTACAATGAGTCACAGGAGTTGGCAGCCCTTATAAGAAGTGGTAACTTGCCGGTAAGCCTTAAACTCTCTGAAGAACAAACGGTTGGACCAACACTCGGGGCCGATGTTGTAAGGAGGAGCTTGATCGTAGGTTTGATTGGGATTTTGTTGGTGATGATCTACATGCTTATTTATTACAAGGGAATTATGGGACTTGTAGCTGTGCTGGCACTTTTCTACAACGCGTTTTTTGTTTTTGGAATGCTTGCACTTACGCATGGAATCCTTACACTTCCAGGGATCGCCGGTATCATCTTGACGGTGGGTACGACTGTTGATGGTAACGTCATAATTTTTGAGAGGATAAAAGAAGAAATGCGTACCGGTAAGACAGTGCGGGCATCCATAGCAAATGGTTTTGATAGATCTGTAGCTGTTATCCTTGATGCCAACATCACGTCGTTGATTACGGCCTTTGTGCTTTACTACTTTGGAATAGGTTCCATCAAAGGATTTGCCGTTACGTTGACAATCGGTATTCTCGGTACGATATTCACTTCTTTGGTATTTTCAAGATACCTTCTTGATTTGATAGCACCTCTCGTTAAGAACAAGTACGCAACTATTTCAGATCAACCAGAGAGTATCAAAGGGGGTAGAAGCCGATGAAAAAGAATGTGAATTTTGTTGGACCACGATATATCTTTTTAACGATATCACTTTCGGTTATTGCCCTTTCGCTTGTTTTTATGTTCGTTCGGGGATTCAATTTTGGTGTGGGTTTCAAGGGCGGCACGACGATGAGCGTATCATTTAGCAATCCCAATATGACTCTGACGGACGTGAGGAATATCTTTTCCGATGTCGATCCAATTTACAAAAATGCGAGCATTTCGAAGCTACGTAACCTTGCGGTATCTGGGAGTAAATCCGAGCGTTCTTTGTTCAACGTAACCGTTGGAAAGTTTTACAATGCCGATCAAAAAAATCGACTTGTTGAAGGCGTTCAAAAAATTTCCAAAGCTCAAAAAAATGATGTGAGATTCGAAGCGTTTCAGGCTGTTAGTGGTTATGCTGCAGCCGGGTTGAGAAAATCGGCAACGTGGGCATCCATTGTGGTCGTCGTACTTTTGCTGATATACATGGCTTTTCGTTTCCAATTCTCATTTGGTGTTGGAGCTTTAGCCGCGTTGATACACGACTTAACCATTACAGCTGGGCTGTATTCCATATTTTGGATACGTTTTGACAGCACAGTCGTTGCCTCGCTGTTAACGCTGTTAGGCTATTCTTTGAACGATACGGTTGTTGTTTATTCAAGAATAAGGGAAAATCTTAAGAGAATGCGTGGAAAGCCAATATCCGAAATAGTCAACGTTTCTATAAATCAAACACTTTCAAGAACCATAAACACGTCTTTGACAACATTCATAGTCGTGTTCATACTCTTGCTTTTCTCGAGTTCTGTGTTGCAACCATTTGCTTTTGGAATGAGCTTCGGTATCATCACGGGAACTTACTCTTCTATCTACATTGCCAGCCCTATTTTAATAGGATGGATTGAAAAAAAGAGGAAAGCATCTTTAAGAAGATGATTTTGTAGTTAAACATGAAAATACGAAAAAACCGTCTCGTAAAGTGAGACGGTTTTTGCATATACAGAAAAGCTGCTAAGATCTCATTTGACGATCGCTTTTAATTCCGCAACTCTATTCAACTTTTCCCAAGGAAGATCCAGGTCGTTCCTGCCAAAATGCCCGTAAACTGCCACTTCTTTGTAAATAGGTCTTAAAAGGTTGAGATCTCTGATTATGGCTCCTGGTCTGAAATCGAACAGTTTGTTGATCGCTTTGGTAAGCTCCATGTCAGATATGACGCCAGTTCCGTAAGTGTTGATGAACATGGAAACTGGCCGTGCAACTCCTATTGCATATGCCAATTGAATCAAGCATTTGTTTGCCAAGCCTGCAGCGACCACGTTCTTTGCGACGTATCTTGCCATGTAGGAGGCCGATCTATCGACTTTAGTCGGATCTTTACCACTGAAGGCACCACCACCATGAGGAGCCACCCCTCCATAGGTATCAACTATGATTTTTCTTCCCGTTAATCCCGTGTCACCCATAGGTCCTCCTATGACAAACCTACCGGTTGGATTTATGAATATCTTTGTTTTTGAAGTGAAGTATTCTTCAGGAACAACTTCGTTTATGATTTTTTCTCTTATACCATTTTCCAAATCGCTTTTCGAAACATTTGGATCGTGTTGAGTGGATATGACAATGGCATCCACTGCTACAGGTCTTCCATCATCGTCAAATTCAACGGTAACTTGCGTTTTTCCATCAGGTCTTAAAAAATCAAGTGTTTTGTCTTTCCGCATCTGTGCCAGCCTTCTCGCAAGTTTGTGAGCCAGCGATATGCTTATCGGCATGTACTCCTCGGTTTCATTGGAAGCGTATCCGAACATTATACCTTGATCACCGGCGCCCAATTTTTCAAGTGGATCTTTTGTTTTTTCTCCTTCTTTGAATTCAAGCGCATTGTCAACTCCAATGGCTATATCCGGTGATTGCTCATCTATGGCCGTAACAACAGCACATGTTTCTCCATCGAAGCCGTACTTTGCACGAGTGTAACCGATATCAAGAACGGTTTGACGAACGACAGCAGGTATATCGATGTACGCTTTTGTGCTCATCTGTCCGCCTATCATGACTTCTCCTCTTACGATGAAGGTTTCAATTGCGACTCTGCTTTGTGGATCTTGTGCGAGGGCTTCATCCAAAATAGCATCCGAAACTTGATCGGCCATCTTATCTGGGTGTCCTTCTGTTACACTTTCACTTGTAAAAAGTTTTTTCACTTTCTTTTTTCCTCCTTTGACCTTAAAAGTTCTTCGTATTCTGTAGGCGTTAAAAAGCGCCCACCATGAATTTCTGAAGAGAACAGTTTGTAATTTGCATCAAATTCAGCGTGAACACTTACCTTATCATTTGAGGTAAGTCCTATAAGTTCTTTATCAAATAGTATTCGAGAACCCTTGCCGTAATTCAATCTGAAGTCATAACCTTTTCTTAGATAAGATCTGAAAAGAGTACCACCTTCACTTTGAACGTAAATTACCAAATCGCTATTGATGTTGTAAAATGGGCCACCCTTTTTCTTTTTATGAAAGAACATCGGTTTCTCCCATCACCTTTCTCACCAACTCGGGGTGTATTTTCAATCTTACCCTCACACTTTCATCTAATTGTTTGAAATTCATGATCCTAACCCCGATTGTCCTTGAAATTCTACTCCAACTTTCATTCGAAATTTCTAAGTTTTTTTCCAAATACTTTTCGGTAAGCTTCTCTCGAATTCTTTCCATAAGATCGTCCGTATAAAGACCCATCTTTGCAGAGATAAAGGATGCATCGGGATAACTTGACATGAGCTTTTTCAAATGAAATTGATTGCAAAGATCTATCTTGTTTATAACTGTTATCACGGGTATATCGCTTGCTCCTATGTCAGAGATAACTCTTTCAGAGACTTTTAATTTTTCATTTGTTTGGTCGTCGTGTCCGTCGACGACCAAGAGAATAAGATCGGCATCCAATATATCTTCCAACGTTGAGTGAAATGCCTTCACAAGCTGCGTTGGAAGTTTTGAAATGAATCCGACAGTATCTGAAAACAGGACGAAAACATTCTCCCCCAGCCATGCTTTTTTTGTGGTTGGATCTAAAGTGGTGAAGAGTTTGTTCTCACTTTTTGTTTCAAAACCACTTATTTTTTTTAACAGCATGGATTTTCCAGCATTGGTGTAACCTACGATAGAGACCTTTGG
>WGFY01000037.1 GCA_015491995.1 Mesoaciditoga sp. | reverse complement strand
TTGATACTTATAATAACTCAGATGAGCACTTGTTAAAAGATATCCTTTGCGTTTGTAATAAGATCTTATCTTTGCCAACTGCGAAAGTTGTTCGAAGTTATTCGTCATGGATATCGACGTGATGTTTGCATATTTCGCAAGTTCAAATGGATTTACCTCAGTCACACCTGAGAAAAAATACTGATTTACGGGAAGCCCAGATTGAATTACCTTTTTAAGGCTTGAGTGAACGACCACATTCATCAGTGGGTACTTGAAATCCGTTCCTGTAGCCGTTGTTGGAGTGAAACTCAAGGAAGTCTGAGGCGAAAAGTAACCCATTTCCGAGAGTTTTGCTTGAAATGACTGAATTTCGGAAAATTTAGGATAAGCTTGTTTGTAATCTACGAAGAATTTCATCAACGAGTTGAGTTTTTCGAAATTCTTAAGTGTGAAGATTCCGGTGCTCTTCACCAAATCTTTGGAAGTTAGCTTTCCACGATCTCCGATTATTTTAACCGTCCATATCGCGTACTCTTTAATAGTTATGATAAGGTCGCCTTTTGGGATCTCAATTGAATTCCTTTTTTGAACTACGTTGGTTTGCACACCTACCACATTTGGAAGATAGCCCTTATCGGTATAAAGTTTCACGATTGATTGAAATGTTGTTTTCAAGTCGTTCAAATTCAGAACTTTTCCGCTTTTGATGGAGATCACATTAAGGATTTTGTCTTTTCCTATGAGATCTGGCCCATCTACCTTCAAAATCACTTTCTTTACGACCGGATTTTCCGTGACTTTGACTACGAGCCCCATTCCGATCAAAGATGGCTCAATTTTAGGTTCTATGTACGAAAAAAATCCCGTGTCGTATAGCTTTTTAAGGTCTTCGTACAGCGTGTTTCTATCTATTGTTTGACCGATCTTTATATCGGATAATTTTGACATTATAAAAGTTGTGGAGATGTTTTTGTTTCCTGAGACCTTAATGAATGCCAACGATTCAGCCATAAGAGTAAGAGCCAAAAGAATTGTTAAAAGTCCAAACACAAAATACTTTTTCAACTGTGACGCCTCCCTATAATTACATTGATTTTGGTGCGTTGACGCCTAAAAGCGTAAGTACACTTTCAAGAACAGCCTGCACACCTAAACACAGACTTATTCGATCGGCAGATAAATTTGGGTTTTCCATATCCACCACTTTGTTCGAGTTGTAATAAGAATGAAATTTTTCAGCCAGAGAATGAGCGTAATTGCACAATTTCTGTGGTTCGTTCTCATTTACAATTGAAGAAATAACTTCTGGTAATTCCGATATCTCTCTGATAATTGAAAAATCCATTGGACCATCCAAACCTTTAAGTGAGGGGTTGTCCCACTTCACACCTCTAACTCTTGCGTTTTCAAGTAAGCTTGATATTCTAGCGTGGGCATACTGTACGTAATAAACAGGGTTATCCATTTTTTTAGACTCAGCCAAGTCCACGTCAAAAACAAGCTGCGTGTTGGGATCTAACATTGCAAAGAAATATCGTGTCACATCTTTTCCGACACGTTTTACAAGCTCTTCGAGAGTGGTGAATTCACCTTGCCTTTTGGACATTCTGATCACTTCATTTCCACTTTTAAGGGTCACGAATTGATGTATGATGACGTTGAAAAAATTCCTTGGCAAGTTCAAGGCGCGTGCCGCTGCTCGCATTCTCGGAATGTAGCCATGATGATCTGCTCCCCATATGTAGAAAACTCTGTCAAAGCCTCTTCTATATTTGTCAAGCATATAAGCTATATCAGAAAAGAAATACGTGGGTTCACCCGTTTTCCTTATGATCACCCGGTCCTCTTCGTTCGGAAGTATCTTGGAAACCGCAAACCATGTCGTTCCGTCCTTTTCGTAAATGTAGCCACCGTTTTTCAACATCTTCATGGCATCATCCGTGGTTTTGTTTTTGTAAAGAGAAGATTCGCTGAAATAAACATCGAATTTTACATCCACATCAGAAAGAGTTTTCTTGATCCACACGAACATCTTATCGCGCGCATAAACCGTGAATAATTTTTGAATTTCCTCATCCCATCTATCAACGTAAAGGTCTCCATGCTCAGATGCGAATTCTTTGGCAACGTCTACAAGATACTCCCCTCTGTAATCATCTTCGCCAAATTCAACATCTTTTTCATACAGCTTTTCGTATCTTACCCACAGAGAATGTCCGAGCATCCGCATTTGCCTTCCAGCATCGTTGAAATAGTATTCTCGCTTGACATCGTAACCAACGGACTGATAAATTCTTGAAAGCACATCTCCTATAATGGCTTGTCTGCCAGTTCCAACAGTCAAAGGTCCTGTAGGGTTTGCGCTCACGAATTCAAATTGAATTTTTTCCTTCTTTTCAACTTTGGGAAATTTAACTTCTCTCAACGTATCCGAAAGTACTTTTAAATAAACTGGTTTTGATAAATTGAAGTTCATAAAGCCGGGACCTGCTATGGTGATCTTTCTAAACC
>WGFY01000036.1 GCA_015491995.1 Mesoaciditoga sp. | reverse complement strand
TTACAGCCTTATAAGGTTGAGTTAAAAAATTCCTCCCGGGCGTGAAACTGGGAGGAACGTTTTTTTATTTTTCATTTTGCTGTCGTTGTTGATTTTCTTCAGATGTTTGTTCTTCGTCTTCTTCGATTAGCCCCATGAAGACCTTCAGATGTTTGCTCCGACTTGGATGTCGGAGCTTACGAAGCGCTTTGACCTCTATTTGCCTGATTCGTTCTCGAGTCACGTTGAAATACTGTCCCACTTCTTCAAGTGTTTTGGCTTTTCCATCTATCAGTCCGTATCGCATCTTTAACACCATAGCTTCTCTTGAATTGAGAGTATTCAACACTTTTTCTATTTGCTCGTGAAGCATCATTTGGGAAGCTGCATCTTCTGGTGAAAGAACATTTGAATCCTCCACAAAATCACCTATGGTGGATTCGTCGTCATTTCCCACTGTAGACTCGAGCGATATAGTCTCACGAGCTGCTTTGAGAATCTCGGCTATTTTTTCACGAGGCTTTTCCATCATGGTGGCAAGATCATCAACGGTTGGGTAACAGCCATGTTTTTGCATGTAGTTTCGTATAACTTTGTTTAGTTTGTTTATGGTTTCGACCATGTGAACCGGGACTCTTATCGTTCGTGCTTGATCGGCTATGGCTCGAGTTATTGCCTGTCGGATCCACCAAGTTGCATATGTTGAAAACTTGTAACCCTTCTTCCAATCAAATTTATCAACGGCTTTTAAGAGTCCGATGTTACCTTCTTGAATGAGATCTAAAAAAGATAATCCCCTTCCCATGTATTTCTTTGCGATACTAACGACAAGTCGAAGATTGGAAGTGCAAAGTTTCTGCTTTGCCCTCTCGTCGCCATTGGCCGCTTTGCGGGCAAGCCTCCGTTCTTCACTTGGGGAAAGAAGAGGAATTCTTCCAATTTCTTTGAGATATAACTTCACTGGATCCTTAAGATTGGCATTGTCGTATATTTCTGGTTTTTGGTTTTCAAGATAAGATAAGTACTTTTTTACTTCGAATGCCTCCGCATTGGCGTATTCTTCATCCGAATTCGCAATATCTTCACCATCTTCTTTGATTGTGATATGTTCTTTTTCAAGAATGTCGTATATGTTTTCTAAAAACGCCGAATCAAAATCCTCGTAATTCGCGGGAATAGCACTGTCTATATCGGCATAAGTAATGTATCCCCATTTTCTCCCCTTTTTTATTAAAGCGTTGATTTTCTTTTTTATCAAGGTGGTGTTATTTTCGGCCATTTGAAGCACCTCCTCTTCTTTTTAACAACAAACGAAGCTCCATAGCTCTTTTTATGAGTTTTGCCTTCTGGGTTCGATCCGCAGTAGCGGTTATTTCTCTTTCCACCATTTCTATTTTGTTTTTTAGCGCTCTCTCCTCCAATTTTGAAGTACAGAGCTTGATCATTTCATCTATGTTTACGTGTCGTTCATCATGAGTGAGAATTTGAAAAAATCTTTCCCCTTCTTCTTTTTCAAAGTGCTTCATGGCTTCTTGTGGCAAAATAACACCTGATGTTACAATATCAAACGCTTTCCTTGCCAAAGGGGACAAAAATTCTGGTTTCACTTTTTCTATTACTTTTGTTCGTGACTCTTTATTCAAAAACAGAAGGTAAATCACGTAATCGTCTATCGTCATTCTTATGGATGAAAAGCCATGAAAAATATCGCTACTTTTTGTGGTTTGAAGTTCGTACAATATATCTTTCTCATCGATCATGAGTAACTTGGCTGCCTTTGAAACCAATTGACGCCTCAAAAGTGGAGATTTTAACCAAGAAATCGCCTGCTTAAATCTGTAAATAGCTTTGATTGGATCGCCTAATTCCCCAAGTGACTGTTGAACATAAAAATCCCAATAATTTGATGCTGCATTTAGCGTTTTTCGAAAATCCTCTTTGCTGTGCGATGAAAAAAATTCGTCCGGATCTTTTGATTCTTTGAATACGATCACCTTTATGTTTAATCCTTCTCCTACCAAAACTCTAGCCATTCTTTGCATCGCAGATATGCCAGCATTGTCACTGTCGAGTACAAAGAGTAAGTTGTTTGTTACTCTCTTCAATGTGTTCAAATGAGTTTTTGTTAAGTTTGTGCCCAAAACCGCACACGCATTATCAAAACCATTCTTGTGAAAAGCTATGGCATCCATGTACCCTTCACAGAGTATTGCAAAATCCGCTTCCCTTATTTTATGACGAGCGATGTTGAAAAGATAGAGCAACTTAGATTTTGAAAAATAGCGACTTTCAGGAGAGTTTATATATTTGGGAATCTCATTGGTTAAAGTTCTTCCACCAAAAGCTACCACTCTACCTTCTGAATTCTTTATGGGAAAC
>WGFY01000035.1 GCA_015491995.1 Mesoaciditoga sp. | reverse complement strand
TGTAAAAAGTCAGAGTCTCTCTCAAAGTTTGTGTGAAGATTCCCATTGACATTCCAAAATTCTTGTGGTATGATAAATATGATTTACATGAATTAAATATAAGAAGGAGATGTATGCTTTGACTGAAATTCATAAGGGAAAATACATGTTTGGAACTGTTAAGGTCGGTGAAAGAGGGCAGATCGTGATCCCTAAGGAAGCAAGAGACGTGTTCGACATAAAAGCAGGTGATGAGCTGTTGGTTCTCGGCGATAAAGAGAAGGGAATAGCCATAGTCAAAGCGGATTTTATGAAAAAACTGGCATTGAAGATTCTTGGCGGAGGGGAAAAAAGCGATAAAAATGCGCAAGAATGAAAACCCTTCTCTTTACGTGTCAAAACTAACATATTGGATGATAACGTTGGTACACGATAATCCACTTTTGCCAATTTTCAAGAATCCGTACAAAATTTTAGAATCAGCAGGATTAAAAAAAGGACAAGAGGTGTTGGAAATAGGATGCGGCCCAGGCTTCTTCACGATTCCCGCCTCGGAGATAGTTGGCGAATCAGGAAAGGTGTACGCAATAGATTTGAATCCTTTCATGATCGAAAGGGTGAAAAAGAAGATCGAAGAAAAAAACATCAAAAACGTCGTTGCCATCATCGGAAACGCTTCAAAAACGAATCTTCCAGATGAAAATGTCAATCTCGCTTTCATTTTTGGAATAAGGCACGTTTTTGGCGGGACTGAAAATGTTATAGCCGAAACGCGACGAGTTTTAAAGAATGATGGAACGCTTTCGATCGAAACGATTCGCCCAGCAAAAAGCAAGCTCATCGAAATAATTCAAAAAAATGGCTTTACTTATTTGGGAGAAAAAGATCGGCTTTTGATTTTCAAAGCTAAATAATCGCGAAGAGATACTTGCTATCAGTTCAGTTAGAGAGATCAACAACAGGGTAACGCTGAACAAGTTGGTTGAGTATGCCAAGAAGTTGGGTGGAAATGTGGACGTTCAAGTTAAACTCCTTGGAATAGATTCAACAAAACCTGCCAGGCACAATCGCGTTGAAAAACGCGTGTTGTGATGCGTGAAAAGTCAAAAGAAAGAGAGAGTATGACCAATAAAATGAGACGCTTGATTTAGTCATTGCGGGCACCGACCCGCAATCTTATCTTTTGAGAGATTCCGGCTCGAAAGCCGGAATGACGTTAAGATATAGAGCCCGTTGTATATAAATGTCGTGTTGAATTCGCTTTCTCGGCCCTGTGGCCTTCAACTCTGTTCTTATTACATGATAGTGATAAAGGAACTATAGTATAGAAGCACCATCATGCTTGAAAACGAAAACCTCAACCACAAAGAGAAATTTGGAAATAGCGCATTGAAAGCCTGTATAATTGAATGTGAAAAATCCAAAAAGGAGGCAAAATATGGAATTTTTAAACGCCCCACTTCCTCAAAGTATTTTAAAGCAAGAAGGCAATGGAAATTTTGCAGAAGCTTTACAAATCGTGAATTCGCTTTTGAAAAAAGACCTCCCAGTGATGCTGAAAAGAAGGCTCGAATACGAACCTGAAAGAGTACGAAGGCTTATCGAAGATCATCCTTACAACGAAGAAGAGGCAAAAGAGAAGCTGTCTTCCATAGGGGTTTCAGAAAATGAGTTCGAAAATCTTTTGAAAACAGGGGATGTCGATTACATAATTGTGAAAGGGAAAAGGAAATTCGAAAGGAGATTCTTGGAAAATTTCGCTTTCAAATTTCCCAAATACAAAAAACATGACGACGAACGCGAGGAAATAACCAACTTGGTGAATGAAAGAGTAGACAAATTGCTAAACGGAGATAAACCCAAAAGGTACAAGGTCGGCGCCGAGATAGCCGTAACCCTCACAAAAGATCGTAAGGGCGAGAAGTTAAGATGTTGGCTTCCAATTCCCAAGGTGGAAAACCCTCTGGAAAGTTTGGATTTTGTGAAATGTGAAGGCGAATGCAGGATCTCCCCAGAAAACTCTCCAAACAGGACAGTGTACATGGAAGGTTCCCCAAAGTCGGGTACAACTTTCAAGGTGAAATTCGAATACGTCTTGCATGAGCAGATCAATCATGTGGATCCTGACAAGGTGAAAGAATCTCACAAACAAGACGAATTTTTGGAGGAAAAGCCTCCGCACATCATCTTCAGCAAATACCTTGTGAGTTTGACGAAGGAAATTGTGGGAAATGAAAAGAATCCTTACCTCAAAGCCAAGTCGATTTACGATTGGATGACGAGAAACATAGCGTACTCGTACATGAATCCATACTCGATCTACGATGGATCACTTGCCGAATTCGCAGCGGTTAATTTGCGTGGAGACTGTGGCTTGAAAGCCTTGCTTTTCATCGCGATGTGCAGAATAGCGAATATCCCGGCAAAATGGCAATCCGGATGGTTTATTTCTCAGAAAGTGGCAAGCCCACACGATTGGGCATATTTTTACGTTGAACCTTACGGATGGTTACCGGCAGATCTTTCTTTTGGCGGTGCGAGAAAGAACAACGAAGAGAGAAGGAGATTTTACTTTGGTAATATGGACGCTTTCAGAATGGTGGCAAATTCGGAGTTCATGGCACCTTTTTATCCATCAAAAAAACACGTTCGATCTGATCCCTACGACAACCAAGTGGGGGAATTGGAAACGGAAAGTCAGAATATCTATTACGATGGATTTAGCCATGAGATAAAAGTTTCCAAATTCGAAGAGCTTGGGAATATCGGTGAGGGAGAATGGAATTGAAAAAGCATGACGAAAGAGACACGATGTTTGCCAGAATGACTTACGAAGAAGGCAAGAAAAATTACGAAGACTATTATTCAACTAATCCGGACAAAAAGGTAATTGATGATGAGCTGAGAAAAAGCCCGGGAATATGTTCACCCGAAACCCCAACCTACGATCCCATCGATGCGAATTTTGCGATCTCAAATTTCAAATTCCTTTCAGATATTCGTCCTCTTGTCAAAGGGGAAATTTCTGAAAAAAGAGTTTCGATAAGCCAAAAAGAAGCGGCAAAAAGGCTAAAAGAAATCGCTGTGGATTGTGGGGCGGATTTAGTGGGCATTGCAAGGACCAAGCCTTATCATTATTACAGCCATAGAGGCAGGCCGCTTGAGCACTACGGAGAAGAAGTCAGCGATCTCTTGCCCTATGCCATCGTTTTCGGCGTGAAGATGAGAAAAAAGAACATAGAACAAGCTCCACTGTTGCCTGAAGTGATAGAAAGTTCCATGACTTACGTCAAAGCCGCGATAATCGGTATGCAGTTATCTTATTTCATAAGAGAATTAGGCTACGCAGCGAGAAACCAGATGGATGGGAATTACCTGGTTGTTCTTCCAACCCTTGCGAAGGACGCCGGGCTTGGTGAAATTGGAAGGAATGGGCTGCTGATCACTTCCAAATACGGGCCAGCGGTTAGACTCGGAGCTGTTACAACGGAAATGCCTCTAAAAGCAGATGAAAGAATGGATGTTGACCTTGCAAGCTTTTGTGATGTTTGTGGCATGTGTTCGACAAAATGTCCCACACAGGCCATTCCAAGAGGAAAGCGCAAAGTGATAGGAGAGGAGCTCCGCTGGCAGATAACACAAGAAAAATGCTATTCTTTCTGGAGAAAAATCGGAACCGATTGCGGTCTTTGCATAAAAAATTGCCCATTTGGTAATGGAATCGATTTAATGGATTTGAAAAAGTACACGCCAGAAGAATTGATGGCGAAATTCAAAGATAACGGCAAAAGACACTGAAAGTATGCGCTTGAATTCGATATCATCTTCTTTTTTGTCATCTTCAAGGTATTGAAGTATATAAATCATGGTTCTTGTATCCCTCAATTCTTTTGAGTTGGTGGTTCTTAAGAATAGGATACGGGAACTTCTTTTCTTTTTCAACTTTTACAGTACTTATTGTACACTATCATTCGTTACTTTTGCACACAATGTGATTTATATGATAAAATATAATTACCTCCGAGTTAAAGTCCCTAAAGATCTTCAACGGATCTATGGAACTTAACCAATGGGCTACGCGGAAAACCACGTAACCTCCCGTGTTTGGAAAGGAGAGTCTTTCTTTTCAAGGGGGTAAGATGTATGGGTTTCATTGGAAAGCTTCTAAGGGTAAACCTTACTGAAAAAACTTCAAAGGTAGAATCCATCGATCCAGGACTGTTTAAACTCTATTTAGGTGGCCGTGGTTTGGCCTCTAAAATTTTGATAAGTGAGATCGAACCAAAAATCGATCCGCTTTCCCCAGAAAATAAGCTCATATTCGCAACTGGTTTGTTGACCGGAACGACGGCTCCAACAGGTGGAAGGTATATGGTTATAACCAAAGGACCGTTGACCGGAACGATAGCATCCAGCAATTCTGGAGGGTTCTTCGGAGCAGAGTTGAATTTTTGTGGCTACGATATGCTTATAGTGGAAGGAAAGGCTGACAAACCGGTTTATATATCCATCATGAATGGCGATGTTGAGATAAAAGACGCTTCGCATTTATGGGGGAAGGATACCCATCTCACAACCGATGCCATCTTAAAAGAAGTGGGAAATGATAGAGCGAGAGTTTCATGCATTGGTCCAGCTGGAGAAAATTTAGTTCTCATCTCATCGATAATAAACGATAAAGGCAGGGCAGCTGGGAGAACTGGGGTAGGAGCCGTTATGGGAAGCAAAATGCTTAAAGCGGTCGTGGTAAAAGGAAACAAGAGACCAGAGGTTGCGGATAAGGGGAGATTTTCCGAAGTCGTGAGAGAGAAGATCACAACACTGAGAGCCAACGGAATTACCGGTGAAGGTCTTCCTAAACTTGGCACAAAAGTCCTTGACAGCATAATAAATGCAAACGGTATGTACCCGACCAAGAATTTCAATCAGGGAACCTACGAATACATCGAAGAAGTGAATGGAGAGGCTTTGGTTGAAAAAGGATATCTGATCAGGAACAAAGCATGTTTTGGATGTCCGATAGCTTGTGGAAGAATGGTAACTCTTCCAACAGGCGAAGAAGGAGAAGGACCAGAATATGAAACCGGATGGGCTTTTGGCGCTGATTGTGGAGTTTCAGATCTGATCTCCATAACAGAGGCGAATTTTCTCTGCAACAAACTCGGTCTTGACACCATCTCCACTGGGTCCACCATAGCATGTGCCATGGAACTTTACGAAAAAGGGTATTTGAAAGATGAAGAGATCGGAAATGCCACCAAACCTCGCTTCGGAAATTCGGAAGCAATTGTCTATTACACGAAAGCGATCGCTTACAGGGAAGGTTTGGGTGATAAGCTTGCAGAAGGATCATACAGATTTGCAGAAGCTTATGGACATCCGGAACTCTCTATGAGCGTTAAAAAACAAGAAATACCGGCGTACGATCCCAGAGGTGCTCAAGGCCACGCTTTGGAATATGCAACGTCCAACAGAGGTGCATGCCATGTAAGAGGTTACATGATATCTCCAGAGATATTAGGTGTTCCTGAAAAATTAGAAACTCAAAAACTTGAAGGAAAAGCCAAATGGGTAAAGATATTCCAAGATCTCACAGGTGTCATAGATTCCGCTGGATTGTGCTTGTTCACTTCGTTTGCTTTAGCGGCAGACGATTATGCGGATCTTATAAACGCCGCGACTGGATACGATATGAGCACCGAAGAGGTCATGAGAATCGGTGAAAGGATATGGAATCTTGAGAGAATTTTCAATCTTGAAGCTGGTGTAGAACCAAAGGAAGACACACTACCTAAAAGGTTTTTGAAGGACCCACTACCAGATGGCCCTCAAAAGGGAGCAACTGTGAGACTGGATATTTTGATCCCGGAATACTACAAAGTAAGAGGGTGGAATGAAAATGGCATTCCAACGGATGAAAAAAGAAAAGAGTTGGGACTTTGAAGTTATACGTTGAATTTTACTCAACACTTAGGCTCGATCTGAATATAAAGAAATTAGAGTACGAAGCTGAAGGCGAATTGACGGTGGACCAATTGCTCCACCGTCTTTGTGTGGATGTAAACCAAAAAATCTATGAAAAATTGGTTAAAGACTCCGCTCCGATAATTGGTACGAACATTTTGATAAATGGGAGAAATTTTTTGCATTTGAACTCGCTTGATACGCTCTTGCATGATGGGGATAAAGTGCAGATATTTCCCCCGGCGGCGGGTGGATGATGGCAAATTTTTTTGAAAGGCAAATTCCCGTGATCGGGAAGAAATGCCAGGAAAGCTTGAAAAATGCCAAGGTGCTTGTCGCCGGTGTTGGAGGATTGGGAACGAACGTTTCTGAGATTTTGGTTAGAAATGGCGTTGGAGAACTTTACATCGTGGATGATGATGTCGTATCTGAAACGGATATTCACCGCCAGATCTTGTATGACGTTGAAGACGTTGGAAAAAAGAAAGTCGATGTGGCAGAGAAGAAATTGAAAATGATAGGATTTGGAACAAAGATTCACTCCATGTGCCAACATGTAAATGAAGATTTTAAGCTTCCGCCTTCAAAGATCGTGGTGGATTGTTTTGACAACGCCAACTCTAAAATTTTACTCAGCAATCTGGTGGCAAAAGAAAAAATTCCATTCGTTCACGGCGGGGTGAACGGTTATTTTGGACAGGTTTTAACTCTAAATGGTAGATCGTTGAACGATGTCCTATCCTTTGAAGACAAAAATGAAGCAATTTTCACTCTTCTTCAAACCGTCTCTTTAACGGCAAGCATTCAAGTGATGGAAGTCATCAAGATCATTTGCGGTGGGGCAAACGATCTGATCGGGAGGATCGTCTTTTTGGATCTTCTGAATTACGATCTTGATGTGGTAGATGTTGAAAATGTATAAATTCAACCTTAAGGATGCGCAACTCACATTGAAACCAGATGATAACGTAGAGAAGGTGTATGTCGAGCTTGCGTCTAATTGCAATTTACACTGTGAGATGTGTTTTAGAAACTCTTTTAAAGAGAAATTTGGAACGATGGAATTGAAAACTTTTTACAATCTTTTCGATGGGCTTAAAGAGATGAAAAAAGTCAAGGAGGTCATATTTGGGGGAATAGGAGAGCCTTTGATGAATCCTCATTTTAAAGAGATGGCAACATTCGTCAAATCACAAGGGTACAAATTACTTGTAGAATCCAACGGATATCTTGTGAACGACGAGATGTTGGATTTTCTCTTTTCGATATCCGCGGATGAATTCATCTTTTCAGCAGAACCAGGGAGTGCTGGACATGGTTCTTATTCTTGGGTCTTAAAGCTCACTAAGAAAATTTCAGATCGGATTGCCCGTGAAAAACTTGGAAAGCCAGTGGTAACCATTCAAACCGTTCTCTCGACAAAAAACGTGCAAAACATAGAAACGTTCTTTCAAAAATTCATAGACGCCGGAGCTTCAAGGTTCATCCTCTCAAACATAATACCCACATCCGAAAAAGAGCTGTCTTTGCCACTTTACATGAAACCAAAATCGTCGATGGAAAACTACGTTTCAAGGAGGATAACCGGAAAGGTAAGTGCGAACTTACCATACTTTGAATTGAAAACAGAGCGCTATTGTAACTTCACCCAAAACAGTGCGATTGTCGTAAGATGGGACGGAGAAGTTGCACCATGCTACAGATTTCTACACACTTACACGGAGTACATCTATGGAATGAAAAAAGAGATCAAGGCAGTGAGCTTTGGAAACATCAACGAGAGGGACATTTCCAAAATATGGAAATCAGAGGAATTTGCGTACTTTCGTTTCAAGGTCAACCACGCTCTTTTCCCTTCTTGCACCGATTGCAGGCTGAAAGAAGGATGTGATTTCATAAAAACATCTGAGTACGATTGTTGGGGTAATTTCCCATCATGTGGTGATTGTTTATGGTGGAGAAATTTGGTGATCTGTCCTTGAATTGTTTTTCAATTGCCCGCCTGTATACCCTAAAGCGATCATCTTTGGGGGATCCATTACGCTTTCAACAACTTTTCTTGGTATCCCATATTCAACAAGGATACTTTTAACGCTTACACCGGTTTCATCAGCTTTCTTCACGATCTCGGCCACTTTTTCGTACCCTAAAGTTGGAACAAAACAAGTGGCGAGCGTTGTGCTACGGTTAAGATTATCCAAGCATCTTCTTTCCATTCCCTCAACGCCTTCGACACATCTTTTCAGGGCATCAGCGGTTTGAATGAGAAGGTCAGAAGATTCGTAAAGCGTCCATTGAATTAGTGGAAGAAATGCGTTAAGTTCAAGGTTGCCTGAGGAAACCGCAAAATTTATCGCCACGTCATTGGATATGACTTTTATGGACAGCTGTATTGCGTATTCAAGAAGAACCGGGTTTACCTTTCCAGGCATTATCGAACTACCTGGTTGAACGGGCTTCAAACGCATCTCCCCTATCCCAGCGTGTGGGCCGCTTGAAAGGATTCTCATGTCATTCGAGATCTTGATGATGTTTGTGGCAAGAGTTTTAAGGAGGCCATGAACTTCTGCAAAAACGTCCGTGTTTTGTGTAGCCTCTATCAAGTTTTCTGACTTTACAAGCCCAATACCAACCCGCTCAGATAACTTTCGAGTGACTTTAAAGGAGTAATTTTTCGGTGCGTTTATTCCAGTGCCTATGGCAGTAGCGCCCAAATTTATGAATCGAATTCTTTCCTCAACTTTGTACAACCTCCATCTATCCCTCGCGATCGCCTCTGCCCATGCACCAAATTCTTGCCCAAGGGTGATGGGAACGGCATCTTGAAGCTCCGTCCTTCCAACTTTCAACATCCCGGCAAATTCTTTTTCTTTCTTTTGAAGGCTGTCTTGAAGATCGATTACTTTATCAACCAGCTTTCTGAGTAGCCTTATCATCCCTATCTTTACAGCGCTGGGATATACGTCGTTTGTGGATTGAGAACGGTTAACATGATCAAGTGGATGAACAAGATATTCTCCCAGCTTACCCCCTAAAAGCTCCGTGGCACGATTTGCCATGATTTCGTTGAAATTCATGTTCACGGCGGTACCAGCACCACCACTTAGAGGGTCAACGACGATCCACTTGTCCAGCTTTCCATCCTTTATCTCATCGCATGACATTTCAATGGCTTTGGCCATTGAAGATGTCAAAAGGCCAAAGTCCAAATTCGTTTCTGCACACGCCCACTTCACATCTGCCATTGCTCTTATAAGCTCTTGATGCATGGATTTAGAAGGAGGGAAATTTGAAATTGCCCGTGCCGTGAAAGCACCGTAATAGGCTTCTTTTGGTACCTCGACACTCCCCAAACTATCAAATTCTTTTCGCACTTTCCATCTCCTCATACAAAGCTTTTACTTGTGGAAAGGGCTCAAGTGCCCTTCCCAAAACTCCGTGCAAGTAAGATATTATAACTCCGTAGTTCACTATTGGAACGCCAAATTTCTTGGCCTCTTCAATTCTTCTTAACATCATATTCCTTGTTACAACGCATCCACCACAGTGAATTATCAGCTTGTATTTTTCGATCTCTTCTGGATACTCTCTTCCTGAATGAACGGAAAAGCGTACGTTCTTTCCGATGAAATTCATGAGCCATCTTGGGATCTTCACTCTCGCTATGTCATCCGCGAGCGTTCTATGCGTACAGGCTTCGCCGATAAGCACATCGTCCCCATCTTTGAGAGCTGGTATGGCGCTTAATCCTCTTACGAGTTCCAAAAGATCTCCTTTGTGCCTTGCCTCAAGTATTGAGAATGTCGTCATGGGAACGTCTAATGGGACATCTGCTACCACTCGCATGACAGCTTGCGAGTCTGTTACGACCATTTTCGGTTTCCTCTTGAGGCTTTCAAGAGTCCATCTGAGTTCTCTTTCTTTGGTGACAATCGGTATGGCTTCAGCATCAAGGCATTCTCTTATCACCTCAATTTGAGGTACTATGAGCCTACCTTTAGGTGCCCCAAGGTCTATTGGAACGACAAGAACGATTATATCTCCGCCATCCACGAGATCTTCGATCAAAGGTGGTTCGTACTCTTCTTTCATCACAGAAGATATGGTTACTCTCAACGCTTCAATCGACTTTTCATCGTACTTTGAAACCACACAATACACGAATTTTTGGGATTTTACAAGATCTATCAATTCTTGATTTTTACCAAGATCTGATTTTGTTATGACCACCACAAAGGGAATCCCTCTCTTTTTCAGCTCTTTTACTATTTCATCTTCAAATTCCGTCCACCCTGAATCGATGACGAGGCAAGCAGCGTCCGCTTTGTAAAGGACTGAATTGGTTTTCGAAGCCCGTAGTTTACCAAGATAGCCTTCGTCATCAATCCCGGCGGTGTCTATCAGCATGATGGGGCCTATTGGGGACAATTCCATCGATTTGTAAACAGGATCGGTAGTCGTTCCAGGATGATCGGCAACGATCGCTATTTCTGATCCAACAAAAGCGTTAAAAAGGGAAGATTTTCCACTGTTCCTTCGTCCAAGAAATATCAAATGCTTCCTGTAAGCCTCGGCAGTTTTCATACCACTTCTTTCCTTTCGAGTGCTTTCAAAATCGATGGGGAGAGCCTTTTCTTGCGTTTCAACAATTCACGGGTTGTCTGATAGAACTCGACGTTCCTTTTATCATCGTATATATTGTAAATTTGGCGGCACTCAGCCGGGGTGAAATTCACCATTATGACGTTACAACCCACATCTAATCCCTTGTATTGCAAATTAGGGTCGATCGTTGCAAGAGCCGTTGTCGATGGTAAAAGGACTGAAGGAATGGCGAGGCGCGTACAAGCATACGCGTTTAAAGTCACATCTACGCTTCCAATTGGGTGATTTTCAAGAGGGGTATTTTTGGTCGGGATGAATGGGCCAATACCGACCATCTTGATGCCGATATCACGCATGAAAATGATATCATCTGCGATGTCGCCAAGTGTTTGGTTTGGAAGTCCAATTATATCACCTCCACCAGTTACGTATCCGAGTAAAACTAGAATTTTTAAAAGTGATATCCTCGTTTCGTAATCAAATCCGTGAACGGATTTGAAGATTTGAGGGTTCACGCTTTCTTGCTTCAGAAGGCATTTCGAAGCGCCAACTTCTTTAAACAGTTTGAACTCTTCCGGAGTTCTCTCGCCAATTGAAAGCGAAATGGGTTTCTTGGTGGCCTCTCTTATCTTCTTTATTATATCGCTCATGATCTCCGTCGTGTAAAACGGATCCTCACCTGATTGGAGTATGATCGTGTTTATTCCATGTCTGGCAGAATCTGTCGCAACTTTCACGATTTCTTCTGGATCCATTCTGTAACGCCTTATTTTAGACGAAGCACGTATTCCACAATAAGCACATTCCCTTTTGCAGTAATTTGAGAATTCTATCACTCCCTTTATGAAGATGGTTTCTCCCAAAGTATCACATCGAACCGCATTTGCGAGATCAAATAAAGCTTTTCTATTGGGTGATTCTTCAAGCTGCAAAAGGTAAATGATTTCCTCCTTTGATAATGTTTCCTCGGCGAGAACTTTTTTAGAGATCACCTTCATGGTTTGAGAGATATCATCGCTTCCCAACATTTCCTTTACTTTTTTGAAGGTCCTGGGATTCAAGTAATTTTCGAACATCATCGATGATCACCTCCTTGTCAAATTGATCTCCCTCAACAAAAATGGCATATTTCCCGATCTTGGTGATCATCTGGCTTGGCAAAAAAAGTTCTTTGCCAGCTCCTATAACGTAAGACCACCTTCTTCCCATTTTCTCTGCTATCCATATTCTGATGTTGTAAAGTTCTGCAACCTGTTTCAGTTTAGAAATACAGATCTCTTTCTCCATTTTTTATCCTCTCGTAATAATTTGTAAGTTCATCAGCGACTTTTGGAGAAAAAGTTCGTGGGGTTCTTGCTCTAACCTCTTCCATTTCCTTTTTAATAAGCTCTTCGCCTACCTTTTTGGTTTCCTCGCTTGCAAAATCATCAAGCCATTCACGAAATGTGAGGATGGCATTCAATTTGCAGAAATTTCCTTCTCTTCCCGTCTTCAACAGTTCCATTATGTTCTTTCCTGTTCGACCACATCTGTACCCTGCTGTGCAAAAGGATGTTATATATCCCATTTCGGCAAGCTCTTTTACCACATCGTCAAGTTCTCTGGCGTCTCCTATGAAGAATTGCTGCTTTGCGAGGTCCTGTGCTCTTTTTTTAGAGGAGTAAGCACCTATTCCTATTTTAGTCGAAGCATCCGTTTGTGTGCATATCGGAAGCATCTCTCTTCTTATACTTGCCGGTTCACGTGCGGTGATGATCATTCCAGTGTATGGAATAGAAAGTCTTATCACGGCGACGAGTTTTTTGAAATCTTCATCTGAAACTTCGTACTGGGTTTTTTGGCTGTACGGGGCATTTTTGGCGGGCGTCAGCCTTGGAAAGGAGACCGTATGTGGCCCAACGCCAAATCGCTTTTCAAGTTCTATGGTGTGATAAAGGAGTCCCATAACTTCAAATCTCCAATCATACAACCCAAAAAGTGCACCTATCGCCACATCATCGACATTTGCTTCGAATGCCCTATGCATGGAATAAAGTCTCCATTGGTAATGTGATTTCAAAGTTCCGAAAGGATGAATCTTTTTGTAAGTTTCATGATGATACGTTTCTTGAAATACCTGATACGTGCCTATTCCAACATCTTTGAGCATGGCAAGATCTTCAATTGACATGGGAGCTGCGTTGATGTTGACGCGCCTTATATCACCATATCCGTTCTTAGTTTTCACTTTAACGCTGTATATCGCTTTAATGGTGTCGGCTATGTAATTGGCATCAGAAGTGGGATGCTCGCCATACACGACTATGAGCCTTTTATGTCCTACCTTTCCAGCCAAAATTTCAGTTTCTTTTTTAACTTCCTCAAGGGTTAGCTTTCTTCTGATCTCCTCGTTGTTATCGCGCCTGAAACCACAGTAAAGGCAGTTGTTCACGCAATAATTACTGCAATAAAGTGGAGCGAATGTGACAATACGGTTGTCGTAGATCTTCCTTTTGATTTTGACGGCAGTTTCGTAAATCTCCTCCCATAACGAGGGATCTTTAACATTTAGAAGCGTGGCGGTTTCGTCTGGAGAAAGCGTCTGAATATCCAAAGATTTTTTCATGATCTCCCTTACTTTCTCCGGGGTTGAACCTTTATTCTTCTCGACTTTTTCCCATATTTCATCGTCGTTTATGAAATCTTTTCCTTCATTCATGTATTTTTCGTATTGTTCCTCTTTGATCACTTTTTTCACCCACGAACTCTCTTCTATTCTCATATAACTCACCTCTTTCATATATTTGTAAACGCCGTTTTGACGCTGACGTTCTTTATTTGCCCTATTTTTCCTGTCATGGCACCTATTTCATCGGTACTTCCATCCACTATCAAAGCCATGACGGATATGTTCCTTTCACGGTAAGGCACTCCAAGTCTTCCAACGATTATCTTTCCAAAATCGTGAAAAATTTTGTTAAGTTCGACATATGTACTGTCACGATCTTTTACGATGATCGCGATTACTCCAAGACGCCTATTTTTATTTTCAGTTGGCATTTTTCCACCTCCTCGATGTCAGAAAATTTCCTCCATCCCAGAAAACGCAGTTTTGAAGAGAAGATATAGTCAATGTGATTTTTTTCTCATGTGTATTATACACCTTTTTACCATAAAATGGCTACACTCAACGAACTTTGAAGTTGAAATAAGTGTTATTCGGTAGTGGACTTACATTGAAGTGGCTTTAGAAGGATTGCGATGACGAGTTTTTTTGTCGCCTCAACGGTTTTTTTCGACGTACTTCATTATGTTTTTAAGCTCTTCCAATTTTTCTTCGACATTTCCGGTTTCAACAGCTTCACGGACACAGGTTTCTATGTGTTTGTTTATCACGCTGGTATTAGCTTTTTTTAAAAGTGAGATGACGGCGAGCAGTTGAGTGGAGATATCGATGCAGTATCGTTCATCTTCTATCATTTTGATGATTCCCTCAAGATGGCCTCTGGCAGTTTTCAAGAGTCTTAAAGCCTCTGTATGTTTGTGCATTTCCTCTTTAGCACTTTTAGAATTTTTAACTTTTGTATCTGACATTTAAATGGCCTACCTCTCTCATGATAAAATTCTCAACACCCATCTTCAAACATCTTTGAAAATGGGTGGGCATACATCGTTCTTATGATATCATACATCCTATAAAGCGCATACACACTCAGCTATAGCGCCTTTCGGAATTCTTTTACAGTCATCATTCGCGGTTGAAGAAGACCGGCGCGCTTGGCGCCAGCCATATCATCCTTCGATGTTGACAACTTCGTACGCCGTGTCTTCAAGCGCTGTTTTAAAAGCTTGCTCCGATATCTCTGAAGAAGTTTTGACCTGTGCAAATCCACCTTTAAGATCAACCTTCACCTCATCAACTCCCTCAATCTCAGAAAACACCCTTTTGACAGTCCTCGTGCAATTATCGCAGGTCATTCCTTCAATTTTAACCTTCATTCAAGATCACCTCCTAAAATTTTCAATTTCATTCCACACAACAGCTCATCTTGCTTATATCCCTTTTAAAAGATTGAGCCGTAGCCAACTGCGGATCTGTGAAAACTTCCCGTGGAATAACGGTGTAATCCATTTTGATTTTTTCAGAAGAGAGAGCGTTGCTTGCCGCAATCATTCCTTCCCTTGCGGCCACGGTTTCAAGCATTGGCTCGACCGTTACATCTCCAGCAGCCCATATCCCATCTAAGGCTTTCATCTTGTTGTTAACCACGATCTCTTTCCTTACGCCAAGTTTCACAGCTGCTTTTTCGAAGGATAGAGAAGAAGTGCTTGCCTTTCTTCCAACCGACAAAAGCAATTTTTCAGCTTTGATGCTCTTTTCTTCTTCGTTGAAAACCACTTTCACAACCACGCCATCACGATCTTTTGAGACTTCAACCACCTTCTCTTTTCATGTAAAAACCTCGATCACTTTTTTTTCATCCCTTCTTGCAAATCAACAACCTCACTATGTCAGAAAAAAGTTTTTCTTCTTTCACAATAAGCAATCCTGCCTTCAAAATGTTTTCCTTCGTTTTTCTTGTCACACTGGTTCCTACAAGTGTTTTGATCGCAGGATTCATCATGTAGAGAGGAAGGTTGTAAAACCATCTATCGCTCCTCATATGTTCAAGAAAAATGGCTTGACCTTTTGGTTTGAGGACCCTGTTTATCTCTCTAAGTCCAGCAGCTGGATTGGGAACGGTGCAAAATACAAATGTAGATATTACAAAGTCGAAATTGTCTTAAGGAAAGACCATGTTGGTTACATCCATTTTTATCAGCTTCATCTTCTTGCTTGGATAGTTTTCCGATCGTAAAGTGGCCTTCTTCAACATTCCCTGGCTGAAATCTATTCCCACAACTTCAACATTATCAGGATAATACGGTATGTTTTTGCCCGTTCCTACCCCGACTTCTAACACTTTGGAAGTCGGTAATACATTTTTCCAAACCAGCTTTCTCCACTTTGAAAAGCTTTTTCTTTCAAAATGTTTTTCGATTAAATCATAAAAGTTCGAAAGTGCATCGTACTTGGTAGAGGTTTTCATTTTGGCCACCACTAACGGTCCTAAAACACCATGGGAACGTATCCGTTGTTTATAAATCGAGCTATCATTTCACCAACGTATTCAACTTTTGCGTAAAGTTTTAGAGATGCTTCAAAATTTTTTTCTTGGGCTATCGCTTTGCATGCGTATGGGAGTTTTTGCATCTGCCTAAGTTTCTCTATCCAAGAGATCAAAATTTCATTTCCTTCTGATATCTTTTTTTCTATTGGACCGAATAGTACGATTTCAACATCATCGACCCATTTGTTTTTTAAAGCATTTGTCGCCCATGCAAACCCTGCAGCGGCTTTATTCACATCATCTGAGGACATGATCACCAATACCTTTGACATCTTCTCACCTCTAATCTTTAACCACGAATTTTCCGTACATTCCTTTTGAAGCATGTCCTACTACTTGGCAAATGTAGTAAAAAGTTCCAGATGTTGAGAGTGTAAATGTCGTAGACGATCCAAAGTATTCACCGTTTCTTTCTTGCGGCAAAGGCTGTATGTAAGAGTTGGCAAATGCTGGTCCATCGAACATCATCGTTCCCATGTAGAAATAAGGAGGAGGTCCCGCTGTGATCACGATACCGTGGTACATGTCATCATCCATGTTGATAAGCTGAACGCTTATTTGGGCATCTTTGGGAACTATTATCGTTGGATTGACAAGGCCGTACACTCCGAAAGAATACATGGAACCGTTTTCAGGACTTGCAATTATCAGTATCGATACTTTTGATCCGTAAAATTCGATCGTGTTCGTTTTTTTATCAATTTTGACACCGGTTGAGGGTATTGAAGACAACCTTTCAACTTCAGTGGCATTGAACGTCGTCGTTATACTGTTGGAGTTGTACCCAAAGCGACCCATTTCATTTCCACCAAAAGCGAAGATCATCGTTCCAACTCCTGCGGCAATGAGAACCGCGCCTATTATCAAAATTCCTATGAAACCTTTTCTGCTCATGATATTCACCTACTTTCTAAAATCCTAAATCTTTTTTCATCTTTTCGTACTCTTCTCTGTTTATTTCACCGCTGGCATATCTTCTCTTTAAAATTTCCAAAGATTCTTCGCTGCCAGAATACCTTTTATACTGTCGCTCGCCATGCCAAGGCGTGTAAGCGATCCACCTGAAAATGTATATTATTCCAACGACAAAGAGTATCAATCCTAACAAACCTAATATCATCATACCAATTCCTCCTAATCCAAACCATTCTCCGCCCCAGCCCCATGGGCCACCATACCACATCATTTCACTCATCTCCTACCGCAGCAGCCGTGATGGCCTCCGCTTTTGTTTTTCATCATTCCCATACCATGTCCCATTCTCATAGATTCATCTGGTTGTTGTAACTTACCTTCTTCTTTGTAAGAATGAGAAAGATATTTTTCGGGATCGGCGTTGAATTCCATCGCGCAATTTTGTGAGCAAAAGTAGTAATTCTCTCCGATGTAAGATACGGCTGCCTTCGCTTCTTCGGGAGCTACCCATATTCCACATACCGGATCTTTGTACTTAAGCGTGCTTTTCATCTTTTCAATTTCTTTCATTTTTCTCACCTCTGTTTTTTTGTTTTCTTACTGATCGTAATCATCGAGTAATTCTGAAATCATGTTCACTTCATCTATCTTCGTATTTAAGACCTCTATGGCTTTTTTGACATTTATATTTTTATCCTTTGCGAAAGCTTCAACTGTTTCCATTTTGGAGCAACACGCGTTGAATCCCAATTTAAAAAGTTCAGGTTCCAAAGAGGAATTCATATTCATTATTTCTTTGAGCGTCATCTTTTCGTTTACATGATCAAGTTTCATCATATTCACCTCCATTTCAGTCGATGGAACGCTTTTTGAGTCTCAAAGAGTTTGTAACGACATTTACCGAACTCGATGCCATCGCTATTTCGGCTATGACGGGATGCAAAAGGCCAATTCCGGCAAGTGGTATGGCAACTACGTTGTAGAAGAAAGCCCAAAATAGATTTTGGCGTATTTTTTGGAAAGTCGCCTTGGAAAGCTTGATGGCTTTAACAACTCCTGAAAGTTCTCCTTTAACCAAAGTTATATCGCTGGCCTCTTTGGCTATATCCGTGCCAGTCCCTATGGCTATTCCAACGTTGGCTTGCTTCAGAGATGGGGCATCGTTTATACCATCACCAACCATGGCAACGATTCTTGATTGTGATTGAAGTGTCTTTATCTCTTTTATCTTGTCCGATGGTAACAAATTGTATCGTACATCGTCGATCTCCATCTGTTTCGCAACGGATTTTGCAGTGAATTCGTTATCGCCAGTGAGCATGACGGTTTTTATTCCCATCTCTTTAAGCGCTTTTATAGCCTCATGCGCGCCTTCTTTGATGGTATCGGAAAGCCCCACAATACCAAGATACTTTCCTCCTTCTTCAAAAGCCATTATCACCGTTTTTCCTTCCGTTCCGTATCTCTGGACATCTTCAGGAATCTCAACACCCTTTGAAGATGCAAATCGTGGACTTGTGACAAAGATCTTTTTGCCATTCACATTTCCTTCTATTCCAAGCCCCGGACGAACAAGCAGATTTTCCACCTTTTCGAATTCCAAGCCTTTGGATTGAGCGTATTTGACGATCGCTTTACCAAGTGGATGCTCAGAATAACTTTCTATGGAGCCGACGATCTTGAGAAAATCGCTTTCTTTCATCTCAGTTTTGATATCCGTAACATGTGGAACTCCACTGGTTATCGTACCGGTTTTATCAAAAACCACAGTATCAACATCTTTGGCAGTCTGCAAAGCTTCACCAGATCTGATCAGTATCCCCTCTGATGCTCCTTTTCCAGAACCGACCATTAAAGCGGTTGGAGTGGCCAATCCGAGTGCACATGGGCAAGCTATGACGAGAGTGGCAACCGCTGCAAATATCGCTGCCGAAAGTGCGTCAAGATTTGGATCAACCCAAGGAAGGAAAGATGAAGCCCAAACCATTACTCCATGACCTGCGGAAGGGTTGAGAAGCCAAAAAAGGAAAACTGCTGCCGCGGTGAGGAGCACGACTGGTACGAATATGCCAACGATTTTATCGGCGAAAGCCTGTATTGGCACTTTTGTACCTTGAGCCTCATCAACGAGTTTGACCACTTGAGAAAGGAAAGTGTCTTCTCCAACATGTACGACCCTTACTTTTATCATACCTAATTGGTTGACGGTAGAGCCGATCACTTCATCTCCGATCGTTCGCCGTATTGGCATCGATTCACCAGTTGCCATCGATTCGTCAACCGTGGTATCTCCATCCAATATCACACCATCCGTTGGGATCTGTTCTGAAGGTTTCACTATCATGATATCGCCAACCGCAAGAGATTCAGTTGGTATCTCGATCTCTTTACCATCATCGTCAAGGATACGCGCATTTTTTGCACTCATCTGAAGCAGCTTTTTAATGGCTTCTGATGCTTTCCCTTTCGCCGCAGTCTCGAGGTATTTTCCTATCAAGAAAAAGCCCATGATCATCGCCCCAACAGCCGAGTAATCGGCTATTTTCATGCCGGCAAGAGATAAGATGCCAGTTGCGAAAGATGCTGTAACTCCGAGTAAAATCAAGACGTCCATGTTTGTTCCCCAATGAGTTATTGCCACCAGCCCACTTCTTATAGGAGCGTACCCTATGATGAAGATCACCGGGAATGAGACTATTATGCTGATCCAATCGAAATACGGTATTTTCATACCGACCATATCGACGATCATCATGATGGCAAGAGGCCCTGTAATTACCCATGCCCAGATCATCTTCATCTTTGCCATATTAACTCTTTGAGAAAAATCATCTGTACGGGATGTTTGCTTTTCATGAGATATAACAAGTTCGTAGCCGGAATTTGAGACCGCTTTTGCCATTTCGCGCTCAGAAACGATATGAGGATCTATTACAACGGTTGCCATTTCAGTGGCGATGTTGACGGATGCGCTTTCCACACCAGGCACTTTCTTCAAAGTCTTCTCCACGGTCGTCGCACATGATGCGCAAGTCATACCACTAACCTTGTAAGTTTTTTTGGTATCGGCATTTTCCTCTTCAACTTTTATAAGCGAAGCGCCGTAGCCAGTGCTTTTAACTATTTTTATCAACTGATCCGGTTTTATCGCATCCCCTTCAATTACAGCCCGCTCAACTGCAAAATTCACAACCGCTTTGGCACCTTCAGATTTTTTATTCAGCGCTTTCTCGATCGTTATCGCACAAGAAGCACAAGTCATTCCTTTCAGATCCAAGATAACTTTTTTCATCTTAGTTTTCCCCTTCTTGCGAACTCACTCTAATGCTGTGACAATTCTTTTTAAAACATCGCTTATCTCATTTAAGGAATTTTGTACCGTAGAATCCTCAGTTTTTATAATGGATACCGGATTTGGATAGATCACGCTATATCCGCCTTTTTCTTCAAAAATTCCTATCTTGCAAGGAAGGTTGATTCCGAGCGACATTTCAGAAGAGAGTATTCTCTCAGCATTTGACGGGTTGCACATATCTATTACGTATGCATCACCCGCACATTTCATACCTTTTGAAGTGAGTATTTTTTTGAAATCGTATTCCGAAAGAATTGAAAATCCTTCCTTTGAAATTGCATCCTTTAGAATGGTTTTCAAACTCTCAAAATCTCTCCCACTTACACTCTTTTTTATCATTTCCATTATTGACACCTCCTGAATTTTTGTGTTATCCAACATATGATAGATGTTCTTCTATCCTTTCTTAGGGATTTCATAACCCCATCCCGAGGGGGTGGTACAACAACAGAATACCCTTTTCTTATTTCAATTCAATTAAGGAGAAGTTAAATTTAGACTATTTTTGTCTTGTTTAGAAAAAGGTAAAATGTTCCGTCAAAATCCTCATTTGACAAGGGAAAATAAATGATAATATCGTTGTGGTGGGCAACGATCATCTCTTACACAAGGAAAAGATCGCTCACGATACATGTGATGTGAGCGATGCTGTTCTGCATGGTGCTTCAAACGATTTTTATATAGGCCATATAACCATTTTGAATGTCATAAAAGAAGATGCAAAAGAAGCGATCGATGAGATGTTGGAATTACCATGAGGGGCTTGGATCAGATGCGGCTGTCGAAGCAGCGGACGTTGTCATAATGGCAGATGCGCCTTCAAAAGTTGCTGAAGGAATTCGCATAGGTAAAAAAACACAAAAAATCGTGTGGGAAAACATAATATTTGCGCTCACTGTTAAAAGCGCTTTCCTTACACTGAGTTGATGGGCATGGCCATGATGTGGGAGGCGGTATTTGCAAATGTTGGAATTTCCCTAATAGCCATATTAAATGCTACCAAAATCATATATAGCGGAAAGCGCTGATCGGGTGAGCCTTCTTAACTCAAAGTAGTCAATCTCAATGAGTTTTCACCCACTTCACCACATTTTGGATAACTTCTGCCGATACGTGTTCTGCTCTTTGATAATCACTCGGCGACGGAGTTCCAAGTACAGGTGTGAATATGTGGCTTAGAGTTGGGTACCATTTGAAAGTGAAAAGTTTATTCGATCTGAAATTTTCTTTGAAGATGTTGAAATCCTTCTTTGTGACCTGGTAATCCTTGCCTCCATTACAGATCAAAGTGGGTTTAGAAAGTGTTTTTAGAATGTCAACGGGCGAGTATTTTTCAAGTTCGTAATAGTAACTTGCAGGCGCTCCTAAAACGTACTCGCTACCAGATAATTTGTGCTCTTTAATCGATACAAGCACCTTTAAGAGTGAGTCTATTTTCCTCCTCTCACTTGCATCGTTTGTCAGGCCTCTTAAGTAATGCAACTGATCTATCATCACGTCAGATAACGGTCGAGCAGGCGCCGCAAGCATGATAATTCCCGAAACTTTTGGATTTTCTTTCACGATCTCTGGAGCAAGATATCCACCAAGACTGTGTCCGACGACGTAAAGCGCGCTTACGAATTTTTCATTCATCATGTAATTCACAGCGTAAGATGCGTCTTTGAGATAAACGTTCTCCACATTCACTGGTTTTACTTTTGAGCCGTAAACGTAAGCTCTTTTGTCGTATCTTAAAACCGCTATTCCCGCTGATGAGAGTCCATAAGCGATGTCCTTGAAAGGTTCGTTCGCACCTATACGCTCGTTCATGTCAGAAGGGCCCGAACCAGCTACCAAAACGACTGCTGGAAATGGTCCTTTTCCCGTTGGAATCGTCAATTCTGCTGGCAATTTCCATTTATTTCCAATCTCCACTTTTTTTATTGTGAATTTGCTCATATCCACATAAGATGGAAGTGAAATCTTGGGTGCACTTCCACGGGATATCCAAAGGCCTGCGACTTCAAGATCCTTGTCAAATACGATTTTTATGTTCAAATATCCCTTTTCGAGCTTTGTACTCACGATCGCAATAACGTACTCTCCACTTTTAGTCGCTTCGATGTTGGCTATTTGCTCGTACTTCCCAAACTGTGCCTGAAGGCTATTCCACATGGCACTTAACTTGGAAGATGGCATCGCGGTGTACATTTGAGATGTGAGCATACTCTGTGCGGAAGAAAAATTACCGTTTGCGAGATACTCCACAAAAATACGTGCCGCTTTGATTTGAGAGGTAAATTGAGATGCAAACAAGACGCTCGATAGTAAAGCTAAGAGTGTTAAAACAAATAAAGCTTTTTTCATCATTTCACCACTTCTTCCCATTTTCCACTTTTGGCAGATTTGAACAGTGCATCTATGACTTTCATATTCGATAACGTGTCTTCGTTTGAATATGAAAGCGAAATGCCTTCACGTACCGCCTGCGCGAAATATTCAAATTCCAACAGGTAATGATCTACCGATCCAATATGAACATCTCGTTGGCCAATAGACGTTCTAACATTCAAGTGCCCCGAAACGTCTGGATACGGGTTGAATGGGATCTCCAAAGACAGGGTACCACCCGTTCCGTAAACGCTCACACCTTGTTTGGGGAATGCTTGTCCCGCAACGGTGAACAAAGAACGACTTTCCCCGAAATCCAAAATACCAGAAACCAAAGTATCCACGTTGAACTTCTCATCTTTTTGTAGCAAGCACAGCACTCGTTTTGGCTCGGAACCCAGCAAAAATCTTGCCGACGATACAGCGTACACCCCTATATCCAACAAAACACCTCCACCGAACTCAGGCACATTTCTGAAGTTGTTTGGATCTTCGTTGTCGTAAGAAAAATAACAATGAATCGTTTGAATTTTGCCGAGTTCTTGAGAATCAACGATCTCTTTGGTCCTGATCCATTGAGGATGAAACTTGTACATGAAAGCTTCCATGAGGAGGACTTCGCGATCTCTTGCGTATTCAACCATTTCTTTGGCTTCTTCGTATTTCAAAGTGATCGGTTTTTCACATAAAATGTGTTTCTTAGCGTCTGCCGCTTTTTTTACATACTCAGCGTGCAAATGGTTTGGAAGGGGAATGTACACGGCTTCTATATCTTCATCGTCAAGGAGCGCTTCGTAAGAACCATACCATTTCTTTATTCCATGTTTTTTGGCGAGGCCCTTTGCCTTCTCGGCAGATCTACTGGCTACCGCGTATATTTCGACCTTTTTGGACTTTTTCAAAGGAAAAAGAACTCTTTTGATGAAATGATTGGATATGCCAAGCACGCCAATCTTCACCTTTTCCATATTCATCGCCTCCAATCGCTAATGTCGAAGTTTCAATCGTATTCCAAGCGTGTTTTTTCGCCTGTCAAAGTTGGTGCCATCAACTCTTTCCATTCATCCGAATTCCATGTGCCTAAAGCCATGTGAGTTGTGTAGTATTTTTGTGGTATTGGATGAGTTCCAACAACAACTTTTATTCCGTATTTTTCCTCTATGAATTTTTTGAAATACCCAACGTAAGGGCACGGAGGGTATCCAACCACCATTCCAGTGGCAAGGTGAATGACATCCACACCATTCTTCTTCATCTCCTCGGGGACGTACTCTATATTTCCTCCGGGACATCCTCCACATGTTGTATATCCAACCAATTCAACTTCCTTTCCTTTGTAGACATCAAAAGCTCCTTCACGATTTTTCAACGATCTTAAACATTTCCCCCCTGCACACGTTTTGTAACGGTCGCAGATGATGATACCAATTTTTACCTTTTCCATATTCGTCTCCTCCACAAATTTGATTTAGCAACTTTCTACTTTTTCAAAGCTCTTTGGATGATCTCCTCAATCAACCATCTGTAATTTTTAGATATGGCTTTAGACATCTTTGGAAGATCGCTGTATTCAGGGTCCAAACCTGGCATGGAATTTACTTCTATCACGTAAAGTTGTTCTCCGGCCAAGCGCATATCAACCCTTAAGAAATCTCTTCCCTTTACAATTTCAAATGTCTTTCTGGCCACATCTTCCGCTTTTTGAAGCTCTTCATCGCTTAAAGGCGCGGGACATTTGTAAACCGTTTGGGTGTCGTATTCTTCTTTAACCCTTTGACTGTAATATCTTTCCACTCCCTGAGGTAAGTTCGAGAAATCAATTTCAAGTGGTGGTAGCACTTTCAATCCATCCGAATCTCCTATCAATCCAACGGTTAATTCGGTGCCTTCGATGTATTTTTCCAAGATAATATCCTCGTTGAGTTCTTCAAATTTCTTCCTTGCCACTTCTTTTGCCGTTTCAACCTCTTTACAAAAGCTGCTGGAGTCAATGCCTATTCCCCAGCCTTCCGCGATGGGCTTGACCATGATCGGTGGAGTTGGTATATCTCCAACGAATTCTTTTCCATCGAAAATCGCGCCTTCTGGAGTTAAAACACCATATGTTTTCAACAGGGCCTTTGTCACCACTTTATCGAGGCATATGTAATGGGTGTAGGCGGGCGAGCCGATGAACTCCATTTCGAACGTTTCCGCGATTGCCGCGACCTTCGCTTGCATGAAGTCATGCCTTTCGCCTTCCGCAAAATTGAAAATGATATCATCTTTTTTCAACTTTTCGATCAAGAAGAGATCTAAATCAAGTACACACACTTCTCCAAGATCACCGAGGATATCTGCAACGGCCTTAACGCTTCTTGTCTCTATATCTTCTAAGGGCCGTCCTTTATCTTTAATTATCACAAATCGCATAATGTCATCTCCTTATGGATGAAAATCAAAATTTCGCACTAACCGTTATGACGTTGTACACCGCACGAGATATACTCTCAAGAGAATTTGAAGAAAATATGGAAGAGGCAGCCTTTAACAAACTTTTCATGGAAAGATCGTTGAATTCGAGTTTTGCTTCTACCCATACATCTGAAGTTTCGTCGTTGTTTTGAACCACTTTCCAAATCTTACATGGCACGTTCCCTTTGACTTCATAAGATGATGCTTTGGGCATGATGAATTTCAAGCCTTTAACGTACAGACCGTTGTAAACAGATGGAAGCCGATTTTCTATCACCGCACTGACTTCGTTCGATTTGCCGTCGTTCTGAGGACGATATTCGACGTTGAAATAACCGGGTAGGAAAACATGCGTTTCAACGCGAGTTCCATTGACGGTGACCATGATGAAATGGTAAAAACCACCCTTTTGAGGTTCTTCATCCAAAGGTGCTCCTGCTCCTCCTGTGATCATGTACGTTATGCCATTCAGTTTCGTTTTCCAGTACAGATGTTCATGCCCTTGGAAAACGATCTTGATGTTGTGATGCTTGGAGTTGAACTCGTTGATAAGCGAATCCACCTTTTTGGCCATTATCTTATCACTCCATGCCGTTTTGTCAGGAGCAAAATATTCGTGAAGTGGCTTGTGCATGAATATGAAGATGTTCTCTGCAGATGTTGCGCTTTTGAGGTCTTTCACCAACCAGTCGTACTGAGCTTGCGTGAATTTTCCCTCCGCAAAGTTCACGTTCGTATCGAGTATCGTAAAATGACTGCCGTCATGGTTAAATGAATAGTAAAGAGGTCTGTTGAGAAGCGTTTCATAATCTTTTTGACCAACCATGCTCGTCACTTCATGATTACCAACGATCGTGTAAAAGGGCATGTTCAAATCTTTGATGACCTTTAGAAAGTTTGTGTATTCCCGTCGAACCTGCTGGGCATCTGCGCCATAGCCGTAGATCAAATCCCCGACATCCACCACGAAATCAGGATGGATCCACTCAACATTTTTAACGATCTCCTTGAAAACCGCAGGTTGAGTATCTTGATTGTTAAAAGGTCTGTTATCCCCAAAAACCACAAATCTGAATTGTTTAGAAAAACCAAAGAATGCCAAACTCAAAAGTAAAAGAAGGAGAATTGTTTTTTTTGCCTTTATATTCTACACCTCCTGGGCGATCATTTTGCCATGAGCGGTGGCGTAAGTTATCGATCTTGTGTGTCCGCTACAATCTCCTATGAATTTGAGATTTTCGTATTGGCCGTTGTCTAATTTGTTGCTGTAGAATTTAACCTCAACGGCGTACATCAAATTGTCAGAATAAGCCAAACCGGGCACGACTTCTCCAAGTTTTTGGATGAATTCCGATATGGAAAGTGCTATCCTTCTTGGTAAGATGAGGTTCACGTCACCAAGAACGTATGAATTTTGTGAAAGTGTGGGTTTAACCCTCCCAAGCCTTTTGGTCCTTTTACACTTCACAAAATCGCTATAAGTTTGAACGAGCACTTTTCTTCCGCCAGCCAAGATATTTCCAAGTTTGCTTATGTATGAGCCGTATCCAACTGGGTCGTTGAACGGTTCTGTAAAAGAAGTGCTGCACAAAATGGCAAAATTCGTGTTAGGACTTTCTGCTTTTGAAATGGAGTGGCCGTTGACCGTCACGAAGTCATCGTATTTTTCAAGGACGACCTTTCCGGATGGGTTGTTACAAAATGTTCTCACCAAATAACCTGTGCTTGCCCTCAATCTAACTTTGAATTCGTACATCTCTTCGTTAAGTTTTTTCACAACGTGATTCGGAACTTCGTACCTTATCCCCATGTCCACAACGTTGTCTGAAACCACGAGATTTGGATTTTTTTCTATCATGTGTTTCACAAGAGCGTGCCCACTTCTTCCAACGGCGATCACGGCGTAATCAAAGGTGTCTTCAAAACCATCAGCCTTGACATTTACTTTATCATTTTCAACTGTCACATCGTCAACCTTAATCCCGAAGTGAAATTTCACCTTCTTGCTTGAGCTAAATTCATCTAATATCTTTTTAAGAACGCTGGCAAGTTTATCCGTTCCTATATGAAAGAAGTCCGAATTCACCGGATCAAATCCTTTGGAATAAAAGGCATCGAAGAAGGGTGAATCTTTCGAAAAAGAGGTGCCTGTTTTTACATCTTTCTTATCCATTTCGCTTAATTTGGAGATGTAATAATCCACCACATTTTTTTGGATCTCCGTTGGGATATCAAGATCCCCACCCATGTCGCTCGACACGAAAAGTTTTCCGTCAGATCTTATTCCGCTTATGCTTGAGCTGTACACGTCCTTGGATCTTTCAAAGATGTGAATTTCGTGTTCTTTTCCCATCATATCACTTACAAATCCTATCGCAGCGGCTCCAAATCCAACAACGGCTATTTTCAATCTCGTCATCTCCTCACTTTGAAGGGAAAAAATTCTTCTGATTTCAAATTTTTCTTCAACACCCCCGGAAGTTCTCTTACGCTTCCTATTCTGAATCCTTTCCATTTGTCGTACAAATTAAAAGGTTCTAAGTGAATGGCCGGGATTCCTGCCATGTTCGCACCCAAGACATCTATGTGAAACATATCTCCGACGTAAACACTCTCTGTGGGCGAAATTGACAACTCATCAAGCGCTTGAGTGAATATTCTTTTATCGGGCTTGGTTATTCCGACAACGTGAGAGTCGTACACTTTGTCCATGAAAGCTCTTAGACCAACTTCTTTTAGTATACCTTCAACTCGACCATCTGAGTTGGAGATCACCGACATTTTATACCCTTTATTTTTAAGCTCGAAAAGAGCTTCTTTTACCCAATCAAAAGTGTACGTCCATAAACTCTTTCTCTTATCTTCACTTGTAACTTTTTCTATTATCAAGCTGAGAATCTTTTTTGAATCCACAACATCTTTGAGCATCATTTCAAGAAATGTTGGAAGAAACCCCTCACTCCACATCAGCTCGTCGCTTTTCGAAAGTTGGACGTCCACAAGATAACCGACTTCACAAGTCTTCTTCAGGACGTAATTTTCACTCACATCGATGCCGTACTCTTTCATTATATTAGATAAATACTCGACATTTGGAAAGATGATCGTTCCTCCGGCATCGAAAAGCAAATACGGATTCAAAAAAATCACCTCCGTTTCTGTTATAATACCATTTCATGGTTGAATACAAAACGATATAGTGATAATATTTTGTGATTATTTTGTTATAATACTTTTGAAAGGCATCGTCGATAATTTAAGAAACAACTTGTAGCGTTGATTTAAGGGGGGAAAAGTGGAAAACGAAGAAAAGTGTAGAATTCCAAAAGAAATGAACACATTGATGAACTTCATAGCAAATTTGAACCCGTTTGACATAAGTGCCGATGATTTTCTCTCCATTTTGTTCAGAGAAGCTATTAAAATGATTCCCGAGGCGGATTGCGGGAGTGCTTTTGTTTATGAGAATGGAAAAGTTAGGTTTGTGGATGCCACATGTCACGATATAGATGCGTTGAAAAAGTTAAAATTAGATGAAAAAGAGTTTAAACTCCCTAAAAATAAAGTTCTTGTGGTGAAAGGCACCATGGATTACCATTCTGAAGAGACAAAAAAGAAATTTTCTGGTGCGGTAAGATCCATGAAAGAATCTCTCATCTTTGACTTGGAAGTATACGGTAAGAACGTGGCAGGGATAGGCCTTGACATATTGAAAGGAAGCGAAAAGCACTTCAAAAAATGTTCGATTAAGTTGATGAAGCTCTTCAAAACAATTGCTTCTAATGCTTTTAAAACAAAGATCTTGCAGGAGAATATGGAAGAAAGCAATAAAAAGCTTGAGACGATCCTTGAATCCTTACCCATTGCGATAGCGATAATTGAAAAAGGATTTAAGATCACTTATGTAAACAAGCTGACAGAAGATTTAACTGAATACTCTGCAAGCGAACTGCTGAAAATGGATTCGCGCGATCTCGTTCATCCAGATTTCAAAGAATTGGTTAATGGAAGAGGCATTGAAAGAATGAAAGGTGCGAAACCATTGGATGAGTACGATGTGAAAATTGTGACGAGAAGTGGAAAGGAAAAATGGATAGATCTCAGATCCGAAAGCGTTATGATCTTCAAACGTCCTGTTTTACTCGTATCAGCCCTTGATATTACAACGCTGAAAAACACGCAGAGAAAGATTGAAGAATTACAAGAAAGGTATGAATTGGCTTTGAAATCTTCTCATACCTCTGTTTTTGAAAACAATTTGAAAACCGGTGAGATCAAAGTAAGCGGTGAAATTTTTTTCCAGATTGGCTATGGAGATAAAGATGTCCCTGTAACTTTAAAGGATTTAAGAAAATTGATCCATCCCAAAGACATCAAAAAAATTCAAACAACCTTAAGGGGATATTATCTTGAAAATAACGACGAATATCATATGGAGTACAGATTGAAGGCAAAAAACGGGGAATGGGTTTGGATTTCAGGTGATGGAAAGGTGGTAGGAAGGGATGAAAAAGGGCATCCAATTAAGCTGTTTGGAATAGAGAGAATAATAGACGAAAGAAAGAAAATGGAAGAACAGCTTAAAATATACGCAACTTACGACGATCTTACATCCATCTACAACAGAAGAATTGCCATGACGATACTCGAAGAAAAGATAAAGATCTCAAACAGGAAAGGTGAACCATTGTCAATATGTTTTGTAGACGTGAACGAATTAAAGCAGGTAAACGACACCCTCGGTCATCAAATTGGAGACGATCTTCTAAGAACGGTGGCCAAAATCATAAAAGGTAGTATAAGAGAATCCGATGTGGTTTGTCGAATGGGCGGAGACGAATTTTTGATCATCTTTCCAGCTTGCACATTGGCAAATGCCGAATTGAATTGGCAAAATGTGAAAGAGTCTTTCGATAGGATGAACTCGTTTGGTGAAAAAGCGTATAAAATAAACGTAAGTCACGGTTGTGCGCAATACAGCTACCAATCATCTTCTGACGAATTCATCGCCGTGGCCGATAAGAAGATGTATCTTGAAAAAAAAGAAATGAAACTTAAAAAGAATATCTGATGCTTAACGCTTCATTTTGTCAAGATACCTAATCCTACCAGTCCTCTTCCAACATGCACGAGCAAAGAGGCTGTTACTTTTCCTGTGAGTATTTTAGGAGCTTTTAGAGTTTTAACTTTTCCCATTATCTTGTTTACAAGTTCCATGGTTTTTTCTTCATCTCCTGTACGGTACACGCCCACAACTTCCACTTCTTTCCCCTGGGCAAAGCCCAACGCTTCTTGGATCATCTTGTCAACGGCCCTTTGCATTCCTCGACCCTTGGCAACGGTGTAGTAAATGCCATCATCACCAACGGAAATGACGGGCTTAAGATTCAGTATTTCTCCGAGTGTGGCGCTTACCCTTCCAATTCTTCCGCCGGCTTTCAAGAATTTTAGCGTCGGTATCGAGTAGAAAAGTTTTGACTTTTTTATCGAAGATTTCAAAGTTTCCATCATATCTTCGAATTTTTTGCCAGCATCTATAAGCTGCAACGCTTTGTAAGCCAAAAAACCAGACCCTATAGAGATGTTGAGAGAGTCTATCAGCTCGATCTTCACAGCGGGGAATTCTTTTTTTACACTTTCAGAGGCCATTCGAAAGACGTTGTGTGTCCCACTAAGAGCGCTTGATATGTTCACACCTACGATCTCGTCAAATCCGTCATCGATCATTTTCAACATCGCACTTTTTACATCGTTTTGTGATGGAAGTGAAGTTTTGGGGAAATCATCTTCCATGTAGCTTAGGACTTCTTCTTCCCCTATTTCCAACACATCCTTGTATTCTTTGTCACCGAGGATGACTTTCAGTGGAACCATTTTCAACCTTGGATCTTTCAAGATCTCTTCTGGAAGATCCGTGCCGGAATCGCAAATCACGCCTATCATCCGTAAAATTCCTCCCTTTTCACAAAGATATACTCATTTTACCCCAAACATCGTTAAGGATGCAACAATGAAAGCAGATATGATTATCCCGCATCCCACGGCGATTATGGATTTGGTGCGTGGCATTTCAAACAGAACGCTTAGGAGAGAACCTGTCCAGGCTCCTGTGAGGGGAAAGGGTATGGCAACAAAGGCCATGATAGCCCAAAGACCGTATTTCTCTATCTTTTTTCTGTGCTTATTTTGACGCGTCTGAGAAAATTTCTCCACGAACCTTCCCACGGAAGGGAACTTTCTTTTTACCCAAGGTATAACTGCCGTGAAAAAAAGTATGATGAAAATTGCGGGCAGCATGTTGAAAGCTATGGAAACGATCACGACATTCAACGGGTTCAAATGATACACGAGCATTCCCAGCGGAATGGCTCCCCTCAACTCAGATATCGGAGCCATGGCAAGAAGAGCAACTTGGACGAATCCGTTCACGGTTCTGTTATTTCGTTGTCTATGAGCCTTGCTTTTCCAACGAAAGCAGCTGTGGCAATTATGACTTTTGAGTCCACCGTTGATACCGGTTGCAGTGTTTTTTCATCGACTACTTCAAAGTATTGAATTCGAATTAATGGATGCTTTCGCATGATGTTCATCGCCTCAAGCCTTATTTTATGAGCATCTATTCTTCCGGATTTGATCTGATTGAGGGCATAAGTCAACGCTTCATGAAGTGCCAAAGCGTTTTTCCTTTCTTCGGCAGAGAGATAAACGTTCCTCGAACTCATGGCAAGGCCATCTTTTTCACGTACTATGGGCATCTCAACCACCTCAACGCCCATGTTCAAATCTTTGACCATTCTTCTCAAAATCCTGAACTGTTGGGCATCTTTCCGTCCGAAGTACGCTTTCTTTGGTTTCACCACGTTAAACAATTTGTTCACGATCAGGACAACTCCATCGAAATGTGCTGGCCTGTAATAGCCACACAGATGATCTGTAAGGTGAGAAATATGAATGGATGTTTCAAATCCTTTAAGATACATATCAACCGCTTTTGGGACAAAGAGGTAGTCCACTCCTTCAGCTTTTAAAAGAGATGAATCTTTTTGAAGATCTTGTGGGTAAGAATCAAGATCCTCATTTGGCCCAAATTGAGTTGGATTCACGAATATACTCACCACGACTATCTCGTTGTCTTTACAAGCCTGTTTTACAAGGGAAAGGTGACCTTCATGAAGGAATCCCATGGTTGGGACAAAACCCACTTTCTTGCCAGTGTACGTTTGGGATATTTTCATCATTTCGTTCACGCTGTCAACGATTTTCATATTTCCCTCCTTTCAATTTTCCTTCGATCATATCTTTCAACGATTGCGCTATTTTGTTTTTCTTTACAAGACCGATTTTCTCTCCATTTTCATATATCACGCCCCCAGACTTTGTGCCAAAAACGGCTATATCAGCATCTCTTGCTTCTCCAATGCCATTCACCAAACATCCCATAACGGCGACTTTCAAGTTGGTCTTAACAGTTTTGAGAGCTTTTTTCACTTCTTGTGCAAGTTCTTCAACGTTTATCTGAGTTCGTGCGCAAGTTGGGCACGCCACGACTTCTATTGCGTTCTCCAATTTGTGAACGCTTTTCAATATTGAGTAAGCGACCGATACCTCACGGATGGGATCTCCTGCAATCGAAATTCTCACGGTATCCCCTATCCCTTCGTATATAAGGTGCCCAATCGCAAAAGCTGACTTTACAACCGCATCTTCGTAAACGCCGGCCTCTGTTACCCCCAAATGAATAGGGTGATCTGTAAGCTTTGAGATTTTCTCGTTTGCCAACAAAGTTTCAACGGCATCAGAAGATTTCACCGCCACGACTACGTTGTCAAATTCAACCGATTCTAGTTCTTCAACTTCATCCATTGCGCTCATCACAAGTGCATCAACTCGATCCTTGAATTTCTTCAGATACTTTTCGTCTATAGATCCCATGTTGGCACCGACTCTTATTGGAACTTCGTGATCGTTGGCGGCTTTCGCCACTTCCTCTACTTTCCATTTTGCCCCTATGTTTCCAGGGTTTATTCTCACTTTATCAACGCCAGCGTTTATCGAGGCGACTGCCAGCTTGTAATCGAAATGTATATCAGCTACGAGTGGAACTTCCGTTTCACTTTTTATTTTTTTCAGTGCCTCTGTGCATTCTTCATCGTATACGCTAAGCCTTACCATTTCACATCCGGATTCTTCAAGGGCTTTTATCTGCTGGATGGTGTTGAATATATCCTTGGTATCCGTGTTTGTCATCGATTGAACGGCAATTGGAGATCCTCCCCCAATTTTGATCTTTCCTATTTTTACGATCTTTGACATCTTTACCTCCGAACGTTTTTCTTTTTGATTTTCACGATCAGATCATACCGCTTCCAGAAGAACCAAACAAGTACCAATCCTATTCCAAAAATTCCAACGAATGGCCAATCCAGGATTAACATGGAGTAAAGATATACGGAAACAGCCTGGATGAACTCATTATGGAAGTTTTCAAAAGTTTTTTTCACTTTGACTCGAATTCTATTTTCATTGACGTTAACGATAAGATACGCGTTTTTTCCAACTATGGCATAAGGTACAGGATTGTCAGAAACGGTTGCACTTTCCCCAACGGCTAAGATCAAGTCGACTTTGCGCGATTTTAGAATTTCTTCAAGTTTGTGAGATGCGCTTTTGCTTAATTTTGCACCATTTGAATTCATCCATGAAGCTGGAATGTTCATGGCCACAACATGATGTGAGTACGTGGAAGATATGGTGAGTTCTTGTGAAAGCCAACTCATCTGTCGCTGTGGCAATTTTCCATTCACATCGTTTAACATCACGAAATAAGTGTTTCCCACGGGCACGGCGTAGTTGTAATCACCGAATATCTTGTAATAATTTTTATACCCTTCATCGCTCAATTCATTTGTCCCAACAACTGTCAAAAACGGTTTTTTAAGATCCGACAATTCATGAACCAAGAGCCTGTATTTCGCTTTGTCCCCGGAATACAACATATTTCCAAGACTCAAAATGAAGGTCGAAGTGGCTGAAGAAGCCTTGTAGAGCATCTTCGGGTTGCGAAACGTGTCTCCAATAACGGCGAATGTGAAATTTTGGCTGTTTTTGATCCTTTGATTTATCTTCGCCCAATTCGAGTAATTCAATTCGTTTGCCTTGATCGGTGCGTAAGAGATGTACAATGCGTAAAATACGAAAAATCCAAGTGTTGCCCAAAGTGAAGCGCTTGCCAAGATAGAGAAAATTTTGAAATGTTTTTTGGCAAGTCTGAACATAACGTACATCGCCACCGCAACGCCCGCAATCGCAAACGTTACTTCCCATATCACTTGCATTCCAACATTAGACAATCCCATTTGAAAGCCAAAATATGCCAGTATCGTTGACCATATGAAGGTACCAACGAAGGTGTAAAGGGTAAAAGTCCAAACGTTCATCTTTGAAATACCTGCAGGAATTGAAATTAGTCCCCTTACAACTGGTAAGAGCCTTGTGACGAATATGGCGAAGTCTCCGTACTCATCAAACCACTTGGATGTCATTTCCAAATGGCGCTCTGATATAAGAAAATATCTTCCCCATTTTTTGATGAATTTGTTTCCAAAAAACATCGATGCGTAATAAAGTCCTACGGATCCAATGGTTCCGCCGATCGCTCCAGAAAAAATGACGCCCAACACGCTCAATTTGCCAGCCGAGGCCAAATATCCACCAAAGGGAAGAATTATCTCGCTTGGAATCGGAACCATGAAGCTCTCCAATGCCATTGAAAAAATGATCCCCCAATATCCACCACTTTGAATTACCGAAGTTGTGAAAGCGTTTAACCAATGGAGTAAAACGGTCATACCTTAACCTCCAAATCTCATGATGTCCATGTAGGTGATGTACACGAAAAATGCCATGAGTAAGAAGAATCCAATTGTATGTATGTACCCTTCGATCTCCGGATTAACCCGCTTACCGGTGATCATCTCTATTAACGCAAAAATTAGATGCCCTCCATCCAACGCCGGAAGCGGCAGGAGGTTTATAATTCCCAAATTAAGGGTGATAAACGCGATCAACGTGAGTAGAATTTGCATTCCCTCGCTCGATGCCTGTCCAACCATTTTCACCAGTCCGATAGGACCAACGAATTGATTCAAAGCGTTTTTCGTCTTGAATAGCCCTCCCAAGAAGGCAAGCATCTTTGTGAATATCCGGTTAGTTCGGATCACTCCATAAGTTACAGCTTCCCAAGGTCCTGGATACCAGTTGCCATACGCCGGATATGCTGTTACGGAGTTCAAAAAAGAGTTGAATTGTTTACGGGTTAAGGTAAGAGCGAGCACTTTTCCATCTCTTTTGATTTTCATTGACACTCCATTATTTGAATGGAATGGATAAGTGCTGACGACTTCACTTTCATTTGCCAGGGCAAAGATTCCGCTCTTCTTCGCAACTTGCGCGACGAAGAGGGCGTTCTGAAAATTGAAAGATGAATCACATTTCATCCCGTCTATTGACAGGATAAGATCACCGCTTTTCAAACCTGTTGTTGAATCAACCGCAGCGATTTTACCTGAAAAGACGGAAATGTAAATCCCCATTTCCTTCGCACGAGGTATCTTTTGATAATCCATCAACGTCGCGGTTGCACCACTCGAAAACTCGATAACCGCACCTTTCGTAAGCTCATCGCCGAATTTGTGATCTTCAATCTTCACGATGTGATCGCCTTTTTTGACTTTTCCATTTAACACCATAAAATACTGTGGACCTACTTCTTTGGTGCTAAACGAACTTCTAAAACTTTTTGACCCACGCTTGTAAACAACACTGAGATGATCTTGACCTTTGACAAACCAAGTAACTTCCGTAGGATCCAAAATGATGTGCCCGTTTACCGATATCAGCCTATCTCCAGGTTGAATTCCGGCAATTGCCGCAGGAGAATTTGGAACGACCCAGTCAACATGCGTTTCGGGAAATCCCCATGTGATAGAAACGATGATCATCAAAGCGTATCCGGCGATTATACTGAAAAGAGGCCCGGCGAAGACTATAAGAAATCTTTTCCACGCTGCCTTTGAATAAAGCAGCCTTTCTTTAGGCACGCCTTTCACTTCTTCTGTTGTTGGATCGTCACCGGCCATTCTAACATAGCCACCTAACGGAATCGATTTGATCAAGTATTCAGTCTCTTTACCCTTTATGGAAAAAATCTTTGGCCCGAATCCCACGGAGAACTCCGTGACGTATACCCCAAAGAGTTTTGCAAATATGAAGTGCCCGAACTCGTGTACCATCACTATTCCGACGAATATGATCAAAAAATACAGAATGCTCAGCAACAAGTGTTCACCATCTCCTCGGCTAAAATACGAGATTTTTTATCCACTTCTTCTATGTCTTCATAGTTTTTCAAGGTTTTCGGCCATTTTTTTTGGAGAACTTTAAGAACTATTTCGTATATGTCGGTGAATCTTATCTGCTTTTTGAGAAAAGCATCAACCGCCACTTCATCTGCGGCATTGTAGACAACACGCGCACCGTCACCATCTTTTAAAGCTTCGTATGATAGCTTCAAGGCCGGATATCTCTTAAAATCAGGCTTTTCAAAAGTTACATTCCCAAACGGTGTGAAATCGTCGAAGAGCTTTATCCTTTTCGGGTAATTAAGGGCATAAGATATCGGAATGCGCATATCGGCTTTGGAAGCGTGCATCTTGAATGTGCCATCTTCAAGCTCTATCATCGCATGGATCTTCCCTTGAGGATGCAAAACGGCTTTTATCTTTTCAATTGGAAAATCGAAAAGGAATCTTGCCTCCATGATTTCAAGCCCTTTGTTGAACATCGTGGCAGAGTCCACTGTTATACGTGCTCCCATATTCCAAATTGGATGTTTGAGAACCATTTGTGGGCTAACATCTCTCAATCCCCTCAGCGGAACATTCCTAACAGCTCCGCCCGATGCCGTTAAAATTATCGAATCGACTCTCGATTTTTCTCCATCGAGAAGTTGAAATACGGCGTTATGTTCGCTGTCAACGGGTATTATTTCGCATTCACTTTTTTTCACACTCTCGATGAAAAATTTTCCTCCCGCCACAATGGATTCTTTGTTGGCAAGGCAAAGTCTCTTGGAATATCTCGCCGCGCTTAAGGCATATTTCAACCCGGCAAATCCTGCAATGCCAACTATCACTTGATCGGGTTGCGTGGATTCGAGAAGTTTTTCGATCGAGTCTTTTCCATAAAAATTCACTTCTTCATTTTTGATGCCTGTCAGCGCCGTCAAAGCAGATGGAAAATCCTTCTTCGTCTTCAGTAAAGTCTCGAAATTTTTGTTGGCACTCATTCCAACAACTTCAAACATTTTCAAGCGTTTCAAAACGTTTAAAGACATCCTGCCGATCGTACCGGTGGCTCCCAAAACGACTATTCTTTTCAATTGAACAAGATCATCTCCCTAATCCAATATGGCAGTTCTGCCTTGGTTCTTTCAACGAAATCTCCCATGTTTTTGTAAGGCCTTTCCGCCTCGATCTTTTGAAGTGTGTGTTTTCCAATTCCCGGAATCCATTTTATCAAACTCAAAGGCTCCGTGTTCAAATTCAACGGCACTGGAAGTGCCGTCAAAGAACGTTGACCATGATCGACCACGATGCAGTTCACATGAGCACGTAAGGAGATGGGTTTTGGAATTCCGATGAGTATGGCGTACGTTCCGATCTGCCGACCATAAGAGATGTTTCCAGAACGTTTTTCCATTATCACATCATGCAATACAGTTCCTTTTGGGAAAACCCTTTCGAGCATCGGATGATCGAAGTCCCTTCTCAAAATGTATTTGAAATGTTTGTAAAGTCTTCCATCAACATGATGGGATCTTCCCTTGAGCATGATAAAAAGTGGCGTTTGTGGAAAGGCCATGACCTTTCTAACGTTGACACGTCTTATCATGAGTTCTGTATTCAAAATTTTCATCATCGCATCGTAATTCATCTTGTACGTTGTCTTTTTTTCTGCAGGCAACCCGTACAGCAAATTCACGCCCGGCAAAAGTTTTGGCACTCCTTCGACTCTTTCGGCCCCTATCGAGTTCACAAGTTTGATCACTTCTAAAAAATGTTCAAAATCTATTTTCAAATTGTTTTTGAGTACAACGTTGGGATCGAAAGACTCAACTCCCATCGAAAGCGAATCGCCAGGAGTGTTGTATTTTGTGATGATCGAGATCATCTCTTTCATGTCTTTCAAATGAGAGTACATATATTCTGGATTGGCGTTATCCGTATGAAGCGTTTTTAGATCAGGCGCGGTGGTTCGAATGCCGCCATAAAGCCGCAAGATGGCATCTGGATTCGGTTTATCTTTTCCCATATACGCAAATATGTTGGATATTCGTCCAAGTCTAAAATGCCTTGCACCGGCTTCATAAAGGGCTTTTACTTCTTCGATAACATCTTCAATCGGTCGAGAAACGAATGTACCCCACAGAGGTTCCGTGCAAAACGAACAATGAGTTTGCCTTTCGCAACCCATTCCCAACTCCATTTCGCACATGAGATCTGGGAAATTTGGATGTTCCGTCAACATATGAGATCCAAGGATAGAAGCCTTGTGCACCAAATCGTAGCGTGAATTCGTCCACTTCTCGCCAGATAAGATCTCGTAAAGATCCCTTTCGTAATTTTTCCACAGTTTGAATTGATAATTCGAAAAAGTGCTGACAGTGGCGGATATGCCACCAGATCTATCAATTGAATATTCGGCCATCGATCCTATGATCACTTTCGTTTTGCCCTTTGATTTGTTGGATATTTCCATTGCCTCTTCCACACTCATAGGCGTACCGCCAAGATAGTTCCCTGGAACGGTCACGCCACCTATGACTATGAGGATATCGTGTAATGGCATTTCGGATTCTCTTATTTCGTCTATGGTTTTGTAAATCGTGTTGTAACCACACATCAAAGAGATGCCAAAAGTGTACCGCACATAAGAAGAAAGGTACGGCGGGACCCCGAATTGCGCCGGCTCATCCACGTATCCATCGATTATGAGAACTGTCAAATGAAAATCTCCTCTTTTTTCCTGTACTGCAAAGCTTCTGCCATATGAGAGATGGATATCTCTTTTTCCCCTGATAAATCTGCCACCGTTCGAGAAACTTTTAGTGTTTTCTCCATCGTCCTTCCACTCAAACCTAACTTCTTGGCGGCATTTTTGAAGAATTCTGCTTCTCGCTCTCCAAGTTTACAGTATTTCTTCACCTCTTTGGCGCTAAGCTTGCCATTTTGCTTTCCAGAACGTTTTAACTGTATATCAACGGCCTTGAACACTCTTTTTCGTATTTCTTCCGAAGACTCCGCATCCTTCATGGACGTGTATTTGTCGTAGTCAACTCTTGGAACATCGACGAAAATGTCGATCCTGTCCGAGATTGGACCCGAAATTCTCTTGTTGTATCGCACTATTTCTGACATCGAACACGTGCAATGGTGAACATCGTCTTCCACGCCGAGCCATCCACACGGACAGGGATTCTGCGCTCCAATGAGCAGAAATCTTGCCGGGTAGGTGTGTGTTTCTTTAACACGCGAAATGGTTATCATTCCATCTTCAAGTGGTTGCCTGAGAGCTTCCAGAACGTCTCTTCTGAATTCCGGAATTTCATCCATGAACAAAACACCGTTGTGGGCAAGCGTTACTTCACCAGGTTTAGCCTTTGCGCCACCACCGACTATGGAAGCGGTAGAAGCACTGTGATGTGGACTTCTAAAAGGTCTTTCGATGATTGGAGAGCCATCCAACATGCCGGCTGCTGAATATATTTTCGTGGATTCTACGATCTCCGACTCCGTCATGGATGGCATGATCGTCGGAAATCTTCTTGCCAACATGGTTTTTCCAGATCCAGGAGGGCCTTTCATTATCACGTTGTGAAAACCGGCAGCTGCCACTTCCAAGGCACGTTTGGCATGTTCTTGCCCTCTTACTTCCAAAAAATCCACCTCATAGCTTTCCATGGATTCTATTTTAACGTGTTCTATTTGCGAAAATTCATTTCCTTGCATGAGTCTCACACAGTCGAAGAGCGAGTTGGCCGCGTAAAGGTTGGGAATTCTTACAAGTGATAACTCCATGGTGTTTGCTGAAGGCACTATAGCACGATCATCTTTTGGTTTTTCAAGCATTATTGGCAACGCACCATTGACTTTTCTTAGATTTCCATCAAGTCCCAATTCACCGATCAAAAGCCAGTTCTCGCGCTTTTCTATCTTGCCACCGGCCATCAATATAGCTATGGCTATCGGGAGATCTAAAAGCGTTCCTTCTTTTTTCACATCGCTGGGGGCAAGGTTGACAGTTACCCTTCCATGAGGCACGTCAAAACCGGAATTTTTTATCGCGCTCATCACACGTTTTCTGCTTTCTTTCACTGCCGTGTCTCCAAGTCCAACTATTTCCCATTCTTGTGTGATGGATCTTGCGTTTATATCCGCTTCCACTTCTATTTCCACAACTTCCAATCCAGACAAAACGGCACTTTTAACTCTTGAGTAATGCAAACGCAACCTCCTCCTTTCGAAAGAATTATATCATTAGTTGTCGAATTATATTCGACGTGTTTAAATATACGGAGCAAATGAAGCGGAAAGGAGAATATGAACATATGTACGACTTTGGTTTTATAAGTATGGGGGCGATATCTTTTGTGGTTTATATGCCACTCTTCATTGGTCAGCGCAAAAAGAACGAGGAATCTCTTTTTTGGGCATCGGTTATATCCCTTATTTTAACAACTGTTGCATTGATCATTATGGGAAATGGCGATTTCAAGAGCGGGAAGCCCGTCTTTTTACCTCTACTCGTATCGTTCTTATTTGGTTTTGTCGCGTACGGTATTTATCGTATGAATTTTCCCTTTAAAAGGAGCAAATTCTCTCCCTTTACTTGGCTTGCGATACTTCCAGTTGTGGACAACATCGTTTTTAGAGGGTTTGGACTTCATTACCTTTCGATGATGTCCCAAGAACACCAACTTTTGGCATGGTACGTTCCACTGAACGTGGTCGTAATGGCGTTGGTATGTGCTGTTGCGTACTTCTTCATTTTCTTTAGAAATGGCCTTTTTCGCTCTTTTTGGGAATCCGGCATGGCGTTTGTCATTGCGCTCGTCTCTGGATACATATACATGAATTACGGATTCACAGATGCTTTGATCTCACAATTCGCTTTTAACCTTTGGAGGATTGTTTTTTCGAAACGTGTTTAGATACAGATTTTTTTCGCTTGTCGTATATTCTTAAAAGTTCAATCACAAAAACCAGTGTCAAGAAGGCGCCTATGCCTATTCCAACTGAAAGCAAAGCGCCGAGTTTTACGTACAAAAGCAAGGGCGAAAACACGAGAGTTGCAAAGCCCGCCATCAATCCCAACGCGTTGTCCACGATGACGGGTCCAACTTCGGCGATGGTACTGTCAATGTTTTTGGACATTCTGTATCTACTTATCGTGTGAATCGAGTAGTCGATGACAAGGCCCATCAAGACACTTGAAACTATGGCCGTCGATATCTCAAGATTCACTTTCATGGCACCCATCAAGGCGAAGTTAAAGACCACTGTTAAGACTATGGGAACTGTTGCAATCAAAGGTGGTATGAAGCTTCTAAATGTTAAAATCAGCAATCCAAGTATGAAAAAGAACGCCATGAATATCGTGGATATTTGATTCTTCATTATCGAAGAATTCATCGCACCATACGTCAGGGCTGGAGAGGTGATGGATATGTTGTACTGCGGAAATTTTTTTGCCAAAGCTTCAAGGTCTCGATCTATCTTTCGAGCGCTGTTCGTATCAGTGCGTGGGGTTTTCACCAACAGTCTGGTCGTATTTCCAGAAAACCATTGTGAAAAGTAAGAAGAGTAAGTTGGATTACGCGATAAAGCTTGTAATATGGGAAGCGGAATGTTAAAGGATTTTGAAATGTCAATTATCGAATTAACTCCTGAAACATCGGGGATTTTTTTTATCTTTGAAATGAGTTTTTCCAACTGAACTACATCCGTTGTGGTGAAAGGTTTGCTCTTTTCAACCATAACGTACACGGGAAGTACCCACCCGAAATATTTACCTGCCACTCTTGAAGAACTTCTCACCTCTGAATCGAATTTGAAGTATCCAAATTCATCTGAGTTCACGTTTATTTTTGATATGAAAATGGGTGAGATCACAATTAGAACAAGAACCAAGGAGATCGCGATTTTGTTGAATTTAGAAGAAGGGATGAACTTGAATTTCAGAGTTGGTATAACGCGTTTATGTAGATCGAAAAACTTCGTTATGGCCGGAATGAGTACGATTGCAAAAAGTGCACTGGTACCCACTCCAATTGAAACGAGAATTCCAAAAGTTCTAAAGGCGTTTATTCCCGTAAGCACGAATGTTATAAAACCGGCCATTGTCGTGAAAGCTGACATGGCAATGGGAACTCCTTCTTCTTTCATAGTCTTGACCACGGCGTTATGATGATCGGTGGTAGCCCTGTTGAACATGTATCTGTCTAGAAAATGTAGCCCATAAGATGAACTCACCACTATCACGAATATGCCAACGGTGGATGTCAGAATATTCAAAGGAAATCCCAGCATCCCGGCTATCCCATATGTCCACATGGCGGCGAGTATGGCCAAAAGCGGTGGAATTGCCGCTGCGATCACGTTTCCAAGCTTCAAAAAGTACAACAGCCACATAAGACCAAAGAGAAGTGGAGGATAGAAAAGGGCAAGTACGATCACGGAAGAATTCATGGCAGAATCCACAACATCTTCTCCGGTTATGTAATACATGAGACCATGTGGAGTTTTTTCGTTTAGCAATTTTTTTATCTTATCGACGATGCCTTTTGAGTTTTTTGAAACAGTTAGGATCACGGATGTGACCTTTCCACTTGGATCCACCAAATTACCGACGTACAGGTTGGATTTCAAAATCTGTGAAGCTTGAGGGGTGGGTAAGCCATTTTTGAAATACGGAGTGCTTTTTAGACCCATAAGCGTGAATTTGACACTTGCCGCATCGAAAATGGATTGAACGTTCACGACACCTTTCACCTTTTTCAAAGATTCTACCAATTCGTATAAAGATTTAGAAGTTTTTAAATTGAAGATGCCATTTGTTTTGAAGATTATCATTATTTGATTTGAACTGCCGAACTCCTGTTCCATCTTCTTCATGGCAATCACGGAAGGATCGTTGGAAGGGATCAGTGATTCAGTCCCTTTCATTTGAATTTTCATGATGAAATACGAAAAGACCACACTTAAAACGGCAAAAATCACGAAGACGATGATGGCGATTTTCTTGTCAGATATTTTCACAAGGTGATCACCAAGTTCCTCCCTTTTCTTTTTGCATGGTAAAGGCCCTTATCGGCCCCTTCGATCACTTCTGTAAAACTTTTGAAGGTGGATCTTTGAGATACTCCACCGCTTATCGTTATCACCAAGTCAAGAACGCTTTCAGAAAGGTGGGATTTTTCCACTTCTTTTCTAACGTGGTCCGTCACCTTGTAAAGATGAGAGGCATTCATTTTATCGGAGATGAGCAAAAACTCCTCTCCCCCAAAGCGTCCAACAAAAATGTCAAACTTTTTTGAGACGTCTTTCAATATCCTCCCTATGCCTGTGAGCACTTCGTTTCCCACGGCGTGACCGTATGTGTCGTTAACTTTTTTGAAGTTGTCTATGTCCATCATGGAAAGGGAGAAGTTTTTACCATCTTCCCACAATTTTTGCAAGTGTTCTTCGAGTGATCTGAAGTTCGCTATACCAGTCAATTCATCGAAGTACGCGTTCTTTCTATAATCATTCAATTGTAACCCAATTTTCAATATTCCACCAAATTCTTCACAAATCAAGGAAAGCATCTCTTTTTCACGAGTAGAAAAAGATTTGCCCCTCCAAATAGAAATGGCCCCTCGTTCATTTGAATCAAACAAAGCAACTCCATGAATATGCTCCAATCCATTTGAACTTTCCAATCCATCTAAGTTCATGTAAGAACGAGCGGTGGGAAAGTACGGGCGGCTCAAGTAAGAAAGCATTGTTTTCTCAACTTCCTGGGGATCGCTGAGTGAAGTGTAAAGGCTTATTTCGTCTACACTGACTGTGAGTAAAGCGGTGGCTTCAGCTTCGAAAATGCTTTCCAAAAGTAAGTTCATCTTCTGCATGGTATAATTCATATCTTCAACGTGACTGGATAATTTCCTTATTTCAGCTTTAAGGGTGGTTTCAACAAGCAATTTGTCAAGAGTTCTTCCAAAGATACTTTTTCCATTTTTGGAATCGACCTTATCGAAATCATGAATTTCACTTTGAATTTCATCCAACATGGAGTTCATCTCTTCAAGGCCGTTCTTTGAGTCTTTTTTGATGTAAGCATCCGCACCCGAGTATTTACTCCAAAATTTATCAAGTGAGTCGGTAGAAGCCGTCATCAAAATAACAGGTAATTCCGAAAGATCCTGATCTCTTTTTAAAATCCTACACAGCTGATATCCGTTTAATCCAGGCATCACAACATCTGATATCAAAGCATCCGGAATGTTCTCGTAAACCTTAAAATACGCATCCAGACCATCATTTGCGACTTCAACTTCATGCCCCTTTGAAATCAAGAAATCTTTCAAAATAGTTCTCCACATTCTACTATCATCTGCAACAACTATTCTCATGATCGAATCCTCCCGTATCTTTCTCAACTTCGCTTGAATTATATACCATTATGTACGGTTCGAGACAAAAAAACGGTCTCAAGATTCCATAAAAACGGCTTTATTTTCTGTTTTAAAAAAGTCAACCTCCAAATTTGGCCAAAATAAGTAATTTTAAAGGATTAATGGCATTTACATGCGATTACAGCGTGAATTCTCAATTTTTCTCTTGTTTCCTACGTGAATTGCGCTCTTTCCCTTAACCGTGGCGTTTTGATTGATTTCGATTTTGGTGTATATTCTGTAAGAAGTGGCAAAGTCTGTAAGTATCATGCTTTTGAATCGCAACAACAGTTGTGCCGACCTAAAAAAATAACTTTGTTGCTTTCGTAATGTCAAATTTTGATTCTTACCTCATTGAGGAAAGGGGGAAACTCTATGAACAAGAAAGAATTAGTGGATCAGGTATCTGAAAATACGGGATACCACAAGAAAGAAATCAAGGAAGTTCTCGATGGCATTGCTGATGCCATCACCGAATCTCTCTCAAATGGAGAAAAAGTTCAGCTTGTGGGCTTTGGAACATTCGAGGTTTCCAAGAGAGCGGCGAGGGAAGGCAGAAACCCGCAGACCGGTAAAAAAATAAAGATCGCTGCGAGAAAAGTTCCCAAATTCCGTCCAGGAAAGGCTCTCAAAGATAAGGTTCAATAACTTTGAAAGCGCGCCAACGGCGCGCTTTCCTAAGCGATGAGGTAATCAAATGACACTTCTAACATTCTTCATTGTTACTTTTGTTTCATCAATTGTACTCGTTGTTTGGAGTATGCTACTTTTGAGAGGTTACAAAAAGAAAAGAAAAAAAATCTTCGAGGGGAAAAAGACGCTTTGGGTATATGTCATCATGGGAGCGGCAGGCACTGCTTTTTCGCTGGTGTTGGTGGTACTGTCGCTCTTGAATAAAATTTAAAGAACGATGTTTATGCTGGAAAGTGATGAAAAAAGGGAGAGATTTTTTTCTCTCCCTCCGTTTTTTTAATTCCAAATGCTTTTCAGATTTACACCTTTTCACGCGCTCTTTTTTGTTCTTTCGAAAAGTGCAACGATCAAGACTATGATACCAATTATCAGATCGTTCCACATGTTGTAGCTATAATTGTTGACGATAGACGGTATGAATGCCGCTACGATCATCCACACACCACCAACAAGACCAATTGTCCAACCTTGCCAAGCCGAACCTGATGGAATCATCATGAATCCGACTATTGCAAGCACGATGCCCACGATCAAATCGTTAACAAGATTCCCCATTCCCAACATACCAGGGATAAACGCTGCCACTACAAACCAAATGCCGAGAATCAAAGAAGTCCAACCTTTCCAAGACATTTCTAACACCTCCTGTTTGATTTTTAAGTTCTTTACAAGCTTTCACTTTATATAGCGAAATTCGTGCCAAATTCATAAAAAGATTGGAAAAAGCTTTAACACCAAAGAAAAAAGAGCACGTAACCTTTTGTGTAAACGTGAATGGGGAGAAAAACTGCGAATGGAATATTCGCAGTTTTTAACAGAATGCTTTGTAAATGGCTTTTTACAGTGCGAACGTTTTTCCCGCACTGTAAAGCGACGCTCTTCAATTTTCAGTGTAACAATTTGTTGTGAAATAGTTGAAATGTGCAAAGTGCAGCTTTTTCTATTCTCACGGCGAGAATTTTCAACGGTTCTATCATTATCAACGGCACCAATGAGACTTGAATTTAAAATGGTCTGATCGAAGAAGCCAACTATCCATCCTGATTTGTAAAGAATCAAGGTTAACGCTCCTAAAATAGCACTCTCGGCGTTTAGCCTGGCTTCGGTCATCATGGATCCTTATCTTCCAAGTTTTCCTGATAGCCTAAGAGATGTCAGTTTTATTGTATGGCTCATACTACAATTATACCATCTGAAGATCTTCCGAATTACATGTCTTCGCTTCGTTTTAATATTTTGCCATCATTCTTATGATATACTCGTATAAATTCATGGTGCAAGGAGGGAGTATTGATGCGAAAGTTTATAAACATGAAAACAGAACTTCCAGGACCAAAGTCCAAGTTGTTGTTGAAAAAGTTGGAAGACAACGTTGCCAAACCATTGTCAATTTACGTTCCATCGATCATAGATCACGGTGAGGGCGCTTTGGTAACGGATATCGACGGAAACACGTTTATAGATTTTTCTGGTGGCCTTGGAGTTCTTAACGTGGGTCATGCCAACGAAAAAGTCGTTGAAGCCATAAAGAACCAGGTTGAAAGGTTTACACACACGGATTTTTCGGTTTTTCCTTACGAGAACTTTATAACACTGGCTGAGAGAATAAACAAATTAGCTCCAGGAAACACGCCAAAAAAGACAATCTTTTTTAATTCCGGTGCGGAAGCCGTGGAAAACGCCGTGAAGATAGCGAGGGCTTACACGGGGAAAAAAGCTGTCATCGTTTACGAGGGTGCATTCCACGGTAGAACCCTTCTGACAATGACGATGACATCCAAACCAGAACCTTACAAATCAAAATTTTCTCCTTTTGCTTCTGATATTTACAGAATTCCATACCCAAATTGCTATAGGTGCCCATTTTATAAAGAGCCAGATTCGTGCAACTTGGAATGTTTCAAGGCTTTGGAAAGAACATTTGATTATCAGGTTTCGGCAGATGATGTGGGTGCAATCGTCATAGAACCCCTTCAAGGCGAAGGAGGGTTCAACATACCACGCGACACTTATTTCAAGAAACTTAGGGAGTTCTGCGACGAAAACAACATATTACTTGTGGTTGATGAGATTCAATCTGGCATTGGAAGAACAGGTAAGATCTTCTGTGTTGAGCATTTCGGAATAGAGCCTGACATGATAACATTTGCGAAATCGATAGCCGGTGGTTTACCGCTCTCTGGTGTGGTTGGTAAGGCCAAGATCATGGATTCTCCAGATGATTCATCAATCGGAGGAACCTTCATAGGAAATCCTTTGGCTTGTGCAGCTGGAAATGCCGTTTTGGACTTCATAGAGGAAAACAATTTGCTTGAAAGGGCCAATCACATAGGTGAAATCATAAAAGAGCGTGGAAAAAAGCTTCAAGAAAAATACGATGTCATTGGTGACGTGCGTGGAATTGGAGCAATGGTTGGCTACGAATTCATCAAGGATAGAAAAATTAAAGAACCCAACGAAGAAATAGTCTCACAAATAATGCAAAAAGCTTTGAGAAAAGGTGTGATATTCATTAGAGCTGGAGTTTATCACAACGTGATAAGATTCCTAAACTCTTTGGTTATCACCGACAAACAATTGAGTGAAGGCTTGGATGTGTTGGAAGAAGTTCTTCATGAAATTTTGGATTAATTGATACCAATTAACGCTAAATGGCTCGAGAGAAATCACTTATTTTCTTCGAGCCATTTTTTAGCCTCTTCTTTCTTTTTCAAAAACAGTCAGAGAAACTGCCAACGGCAAAACGAAAATCAGTGTCTTATCCATTTTGCATCTCTTCTTTTTCAAGAATCACAACTGCCACTCCCACACCTCCGTCATGAGAAAGTGTTGAGTGTATACGATCGAAATTGTACTCTTTTTTTAGGCACGTGATAACGTCATTTTCTTCAATGTGAATTGCACCAAGATCGTTGGGAATAAAGGAAATGTCTTTTAAATTGTAATTTCTCATTCCAGTTCCAATTGCTTTGAAGAAGGCTTCTTTTAAAGCAAATCTACCTGCGAGAAAGTCTTTTCTTTTATTTTTCTCCCAGATCTTCCATTCTTTTTTCGAGAGAATACGGTCTGCCAATCTTTCTTCAACGCGCGATATTTTCACGATATCTATGCCAAGACCGGTGATCATTTGATCATCTTCTTAACGTTTAAATAATCGGCAGCAACATGCAGCCTGTACTCCCTTGTTATCAAAAAAAGGTACAAATACACGTAAATACCGAAGGTGGCAAATGAGAGAAGAAGAAATCCAAGGCCGTTTCGCTTTTTAAAAAAAGATATATCTTCTGGCTTATCTATAACATGACGATTTATTTCCTCTTCAAGCTGTTGATGAACGTAAAATCTTTGTGAAATCACGTCACTAAGGATGACGAGAAAAAGGAAGTTTACGCCCAACGCGATCAAAGTCGGTGTTGGAATGTAAAGTGCCTCGATGTTTATTGGAAATTCAAACTCAACGATAAGGGTGATTATCCCAGAAACCAAAAAAATCAAATAATATTTCATCGTATCCGTTGGGAAAAATTTCAAATCGCTCTTCAGACTTTCTGGAACATTCTTATCTTTTAACATGAGATACAGTTCTTTTTTGTGAGCGATGTGCTTATCCACGGATGAGACCAATTTATACATTACGTAATAAAGCACCAATGGAACAAAAGGGGATACCACAAGCCACAAAATATTTGTGGAGTTAGCCATATCGCTCGTATAAGCTTCTTCTATTTTATCCATAAATCTCACCTTTTCACAGGATAAACATGGGGATCTCCAACTCTTCCTTAGAGATTCCTCCATGTTTTCCCTTTAAATGTCGTTCATTACCAAGATATTTCATGGTGAATGAATGATCCAATTTTGGTATTGCCAGCAAATCTCCTATCCTTGACAGAGACCGTTTATAAGGATCGCCAGGTCCAAACATTCCATCCTTTACCATCTTTTCCGATTCAAAAAAATCGACATTACCCTTGAAAAAATTCAAACCAGCTTCTATGGTTTTTTGAGGAAACCTCGTGTAGAGGTACATCATCCTCGGCTCACCACAAGGCATGCTTTCAAGTGTTGAAACGAAATCATCTTCTGGGGAGATGATCCAATCTTTTTTCCAATGAGTGCGTATCTGTCCATGATCTGCAACCACCAAGAAAATGGTTTCATCTCTAAGAGAATCTTTGAGTCTGTTGTAAACTATTCTTTTAAATTTTCTAAGAGTGTCTTTGATCTCTTCTCTATATTCCTCGGAATCAGGTCCGTATACATGCCCCATGGCATCAACCATAGGCCAATAGGCGTATATGTAAGAGTGCTTCTCAGATTCGACTGCCCTTCTCAATTTAGTCATCATGTCTATTTTAGTCATATACCCTTGAACTGCGGCGTTATGGTTAAGAGTTTTGGAAAGTCCACTTTCTTTAAATGCGTTTGCCGTGATTACAAGAGGATTGACTCCGTAATTTCTGAGACGTTCATACACCGTTGGAACTCCTAAAAAATTGGAAGGATTGGCACCACGAGAAACCAACGAATTGTGTGGCATCCCAATTGGAGAGAAATCTATCATGTTAGTCAACGTCCCGAATTCTTTGAGGTAAAGTATGTAGCCGAGCATACCATGTTCAATTGGAGAAGATTCAGTGGCAATGGTGCTCAAAACGTTTACCGTGGTTGATGGGAAAATGGTGCTCAATTTTTTTGGAATTCCAAAACATTTGAATTCGCTTTCATCATTTTCGACTATTTCAGATGCGATGTTGTATCCCATCGCATCCACCAGAAGCAAAACAACATTATTTGCCTTTTCAAATTTGGTTCCAAGAATTTGCATATCCAACGGCTTGTGTTTTGGAACCAATCCAAATTTGGCCGTTATGGAGCTGATGAGATTCAAAATAGAACGTTCGTAATTTGGTTTCATCCTTTCACCGATCCTTGTGTAAGCCCTCCAACTATGAAATTCTGAAGGCTTAAGAATAATATAAGCATGGGAATTGCCCCAAGAAACGCCGACGCCGTCAGCATGCCCCAATTGGTTTGATAAGCGCTTGTGCTGAACGTTTGAAGACCAACGGCAAAGGTGTACTTGTTCACGTCAGTTAAAACTATCGAAGCTAATATGTAATCTCCAAAATTCCCTATGAACGCTAATATGGTGACAACTGACAAAATAGGGACTGACAAAGGTACAACGACCTTCCAAAAAGTTTGATACCGTGTCGCGCCATCGATCATCGCAGCTTCCTCAAGAGCGGTGGGAATTGTGTCGAAAAATCCTTTAATCAGCCAAGTGTCAAATGCTATTCCACCGCCGATGTACAAAAATGTCAAGCCACCAAGTGAATTAAGACCTAAGGGAGGGAAAAACTTCCCTATGAAGTCCAACAACAGATAGAGCGCGACCATTGACATCATGGTAGGAAACATCTGAATGAGGAGTAACCCCATTAAACCATATTTTCTACCTAAAAATCTCATTCTCGAGAACGGATATGCCATCAACGCCGAAATTAAAACCGTGAAGAGTGCCGCTAAACCTGCAACCATTATGCTGTTTAAAATCCACTTCAAAAATGGTGGTGTGTATTTATGACTCCAAATTTGCACAAGGTTAAAGGCGGAATTGTTTATGGCATTTAGCCTTCCGTTTACGGCTTTAAGATTGCCTTTTGTCATCATATCACTTGTTTGCCTTGAAATAACTCCAAGGTTTGGAGCGATTTTAGAGACATATTGAGATTGATAAAAGTTTCCAATGGTGTTGAATTCGCTTATAGAAAAAGGAACGTTAAGAAGTTTGAGCGCAACATAAGATGGCGTTCTTGCCTTTAATTTTTTTATGTATTCGCTGTATTTTTCATTTGTGGCTTTCATATTTTTAACCATTTCAAATGTGAGAGATAAGGTATTTTGCAAATTTTGAACGCTGTAAAACTCATCGTATTTAGAAGGTTTTGGAATATTTGGCAAGAATCTAAAGTTGGAATTTTTTAAATTAGAGTAGTAAGAATTCAATTTTTCCAAAAAAACGCTCATGTCGCCGTAGCTTTTTGCATTTTTTTCGAGTTTGGTCATTTCAAAAAGGGCTAAATGAGTTTTGAAATAAAGCGAAGCCATTGATATGCTGAAGTTGATCGAGTTCACCTTTTTTTGCAAAGGAATTATCTCAACCGATATTTTTTTTAATTCATTTCGTATCCGAGATATGTTTTTTGAGGTTAATAGGATCTTTTGCGCTGCGCTATCGTAATTTTGAAGCATGATCAACGATTGTTCCAAGCCGGACTCGAATTTTAAAAGGATCAAAGGCAAAGCCTCTTTGGCGTTTTTAATGGTGTCCAAGTTGGAATGGGAAGCTATGAGTTTTCCATTCTCCTGCAAATATCTTAAGTTTTTAAGGGTCTTGTTGACATTTTCGGAAATGGAAGAAAACTCCGCGTACTTAGAAGATATACTCAACCATCTCTCAGTTTTTTTTATGATCGGTGAAACATCTATAAACGCGCCGGAATCGTTTTGAGAGATTTTGTAACCCTTCAGTGCATTTTTCATCAATTTAACGATGTCATCAAGGGATTTCGAAGTCGGAATTATATAATTTGCAAAAACCGAAACCTGTGATGCGTCTTCGCTCATATCACTTTCGCTTTTTGAAGTTTCCGAGACGGAGATGGAAAGCTCGGATTCCGATTTAGAATAAGCGCTGTTTAAATTCGTAAGGGAAGATTGAAATCTTCCAATCAATTTGTCCCTTATGCCCTTCACATGCAATTTTGCGGCTTCGATGGTATCAAGGTAGGAATTCTCTGAAGGAAGAAGAGCTTTTATCGCGGAAAATACCTCTGCTTTTAAATTCCTGAGCTTCTCGGCCTTCTTTGGAAGAATCCTCGAAAGTTTTATCGTGTTCAAATTTATGCCCCTTAAGTAAATAGGTGCAAACCACTTTGAATACCTGAAAGATCCGTTTGAAAGCATCTTGAAAGTGTCTTCATAAGCCTTTATGAGGCTCAAGGCAGCCGGAATTTTCACATTTTCTAAAAGTGTTTTGATTTTTTTTGTGATATCGTTAACCTTTGGAGAAGTGTTCTTCATAGAAGACAAAAATGAATTGTAAGAGTTCTCCAAATTTGGGAAATATGGATTCAAAAGTTCAAAAACATGGTAATTCGGGTTGCTCTCCGCTTCTTGCAAACTTTCTTTTAATCCGGCAACAACGTAATCATGTGGCAATGTTTTGAGCCTTTTAGAAAGCAAATTGTCTATTGTGGCTAAGTATGAAATATCCTGTACGCTTAAAGCCTTTGCATTTTCAAAAGCGGACGCCTTCGCCTTTGGAAGGTAATTCTTTGAGATCCACTTCGCATTGGAGTTCATGTTTTTAACGAGGTCGTTCGTTTGATTGAAATAATCGTTAAAAAGTGAGTAATCGGAACTCGTGAGTGCAAGGATTTGATCTTTGGTCATGTTTTTATAAGATTCACCAATATTGACAGCGTTCACGATCTCGTTGTAAAGTGCCGGCAGATTTTTCTTGGGAAAAAGCAGATCTTTGTAATTTTGCCATGTGATTTGATTTGAAAAGAGCTCAGGGCTAAACGCCGCATTGTCCCTTCTAATGGACGTTGTAAACATCCATAGCAACGGAAACAGGACGACTATTAACATTGCAATGACTGTTAAATGCCTTACCGGATGCATTCGCTTCATCACCGATTCACCTCTTCAAAAGAACCGGAAAGTTTGAAATTCACAGCGCTTATCGATGCTATTATAACGAATATCAAAATGGAAACCGCAGCGGCTAAGCCGTAGTTTCTCCCACTTGCCCCTTGAAATGCGAGTTTATACGTGTAACTCAGAAGTATATCCGTGGCACCAGCGGGGGTTATGGCATTTGGAATTGGTGGGCCACCGGCTGTTAAGAGAAAAATGACGTTGAAATTGTTAAAATTGAAGGCAAAAGATGCCACAAGCAAAGGCGCAAGCGGTACCATCAAGAGCGGAAAGGTTATCTTTTTAAAAGAGTTCCATCTTGAAGAACCGTCTATTGAGGCTGCCTCATAAAGCTCATTTGGAATGGATTGAAGTGCTCCCAATGATATCACCATCATGTAGGGAAACCCCAACCATGTATTCACGGTAAGAAGCGCAACTTTTGCCCAGAACGGATCTCCAAGCCAATTTATCGGTGGAAGGTGTAGCCATTGTTGAAGGAATATCCTGTTTATAACTCCATAGCTCACGTTGAAAAAGCCAGTCCTCCACATTATGATCGTTATGAAAGCCGGGATGGCCCATGGGATTATCAAGAGAGTTCTGTATATATATCGAAATCGCATTTCCTTGTTGTTCAAAATTATCGCAAGTAGAAGTCCAACGGTAAAACTAAGTAAAACACTCAAAGCAGCCCACTCAAAAGTCCAGATAAAAACACTAAAAAAAGGCTTGGTGATCTGTGGATCGCTAAGAAGCTCTTTGAAGTTCCCAAACCCAATGAATTTGTAATAACCTATGATCTTCGTTTCCTTCTCACTTTTCGGGTCTACATTCCAAAAGGCTGAATCATGCTCCAAAACTGGGCGATTTGTTAAAGTATCTATTAAAATAGGCTTCATAACGGACTTCCCATCTTCAACAACATTTCGGATCTCGATGGAATATTCGTGTTGAGCCGTCACTATCTTTGAAAAGCCATATCGCGTTGTGAAAAACAAAGTTCCAATCTGTGGATTTATGAATTCGGTATTTCCCAATGTGGAAGCATAATGTGTGTTGAAAAATCTCAGATTTGGAAGCGTTTTGTGATCAACTGGGCTGTAGAAGTATCCATACGACTTGCCGTTAACGGATATCGCTATTACATGTGATGGATCTTTTAAGGATCTCTCAACTTTGTAATTCACCGAATTTATCGAAACTGCCCCATCAATTAATTTTCTAAATTGGCTTATGTAGGTATTTCCACTTTCAACGGGTTGAGTTGAAATGTACAAAGAGCCCTTTTTGTCTCTCAGCAAAATCACGAATTCATCAGTTGGATTGTAATTGTTGTAATGAGAGTAAATAGAATAATCGAAAAATTCGGCATTTGGTTTTATGACAACTTTACTCAACAGCAGCTCTATCGCTTGATTTTTACTCCACAAATAGCCTGTAGCGTAGTTGGTAAAAGCGATTTCAAAAGTGTAATAAATTGGATAAACTGTCAAAACACCCAAAATCAGAACACCCATGATCATGTATCTGTAAGGATATCCTTTAGGGTTGATAAGCGCATAATCCATGAAAATAAGAAGCATTACGACCACGGCCGCTAATCCATACGATTTATCAACGATGAGAACGATCACAGACCATGCCATAAGCGCATCAACAAATGCTAAAATAAGCCACATAACAGTTTTACGAATACTCAAAAATTATCGCCTCCAAAAAGCAAGGCGGGATTCTCCCCGCCTTACAAGTTTTTACATTTTGGTCTTACTTTGACTTTGCAATAGCCTGTTCAATTTGCGTAACGGCGGTTTTAAGAGCGCCTGCTGGAGATTGTTTTAAACTGGTTATAAGAGTGAGAGCGTTTCCCCATGCATTCCACACGGAAGCCATTTGAGGAATGTTCGGCATAGGCGTCGTGTTTTTTAGAGCCTTTGTAAAACCAGCAAGCCATGTGGCGTGAGATTCTGCCAGCTTTTGAACGTCGTATCTGGCCGGAACTCTTGGATCAGCTTGCCATATCTTGTACATGATATTCTTCGTATTTATATAATTAGAAAGGAATTCCATGGCTTGAATCTGGTTGGGTGATTTTGAGCTGATCATGAACCCTTGAACACCAACGAACGGTTTGCCATTTGGTATCGGGGCAACGCCGAAATCTATTCCAGCCTTCTGAATATCTGGTACCGCCCATTCGCCGTTGATCATCATCGCTGATTTTCCTTCTTCAAAAAGGTTCATGGCGCCGTTGTAGTCTATTCCTTGAGGCATTAGACCAGCCTTGAAATAAGATTGAATGTACTCAGCACCTTTTATGGCTCCTGGCGTATCAAGACCAACATCTTTTGGATTGAGAGTTCCATTTTTACCCATTCCGAAGACGTAGCCACCGAATCCAAATACAAATGGAGCCGAAAAATAAGGATCAGATGCAGCATCGTAAGCGAATCCGTAGAAACCGCCAGAGGTCATTTCTTGTGCCATTTTGAAAAGTTCGTCTGCAGTTTTTGGAGGATCAGTTACGTAATCTTTGTTGTAAATAAGAGCAAGAACATCTATGCCATAAGGTATCGAGTAAAGATTTCCTCCATAAGAGAAAGCTTGAAGTGAAACCGGCACGAATTCTTTTTTCTCCTGGGAAGTCAGAAAAGTGATTGGTGTGAGAAGACCATCAGCAACGAATTCTCCTATCCAGTCATTTGCGCCAACTATTATGTCAGGGCCTTCGCTTGCAGATGCGGCTGTGACAAATTTCGATCTTATATTACCAAAATTCATCTGGACAACTTTAACCGGCACGCCGTAAATCGATTGGAACTGATTACCAAGTTGCGTGAGAATCTGGGCTTGTGCTTCAGAAGTCCATATCGTCAGCACCCCTGGTGTAGCTGCGAAAGCCGTAAGGACCAACATCCCAACTATAAGCATACTCAACAACACTGAGCGTTTCACAAAAATTCCCCCTTTCAAACACATAAATTTATGGTAACATTACCTTAGGACAATTAATATCATACCACTGAACTTTTATTTTTTCAATACCCCCTTCTTCATGTGAATTTCTCATAGTTGCATATGATGTTATAATCAATTCATACCAGCCCAACTTTAAAATCCAAAATCCATGTTATGACGTGGAACAAGTTGGATGGTGGAGTCCTCCACAGCGAAACGAAGACAGAGTCTAAGAGCCCTGTTTGCTTGTAGTCTGGGAAAGTGTAAATACAAGACGTATTTGGTATGATAGAATGTGTAGAGGAGGATAGTTTTTTATGTTTGGTGGCAAGAGCTCCGGTGAATTTGACGTTGTTAAAGGTTTTGCGATAATCTTAGTCATTTTTGCCCATACCTTTTTCTACAAAATCGAAACTTTTCAAGATTCCCAGACTATCGTCCTGATCTACTCCTTGGGGAAGGTTTTTGTTGTTGCCATGCCAATTTTCTTTTTTGTAACAGGATATTTCTCGATAAAAAGCGTCAAAATAAACGCCAAGCGATTTGTTCTTTCAAGAATTAGGTTGATTTTCATCCCATACGTTATATGGTCTACATTTTACATAATCGCGGAAGGTACTACAATGCGGCATTACTTCAATGCAGAGCCATTCAACTTTTGGGAAGTGATGAAAAAGTACGTGCTTGGAAATGCCGTTGATGAATTTTACTTTTTATTTGTCATTTTGATCTTGTACATGTTGACACCGTTGTTCTCAAAGATGAATTCCGAGCAGTTAAAAAAACTCTTGATCCCTTTTTTTATAGCCATGATAGCCTCTTCTTCAGCTTATTACGTCCCTCTTTACTTCAAAAAGCCTTTTATTTCACCGATGATGTACTTGAGAAATCCGTTGATATGGATGTTTTTTTACGTGTGGGGGATGTACACATATGAAAATGTGAAGAAAAATGGGGTGCGTTGGAGGAATAAGATCTCGAACCTTTGGAAGATCATGACGATGATCTTCTACATTGGGACAGTCATGGAATTTTACATCATGCCGTTAAAAGCTCTTCCAGGCACGTTCTTACTTGGTCCCGTAGGATTGATTTACTGTGCTTTTGCCATTCCAATAGCCATGAGACTTTCATATCTTTTTTCCCTTGTATTCCCGAGGTTATCCACAATACTTAGAAGCTATGGCAGACATGCACTTGGCATTTACATAATCAACGGTTTTATGGAAGGACTCTTGTTTTTGGTGGCGGTTTTGTTTTACCCGGAACTTGCAGTTAAAAGCTCTTTTTTGATTAATCTCAGTGGATTTCTGATAGTTTCATATGTGTCTTTAAAAATAGTGAAAACGGTTTGGAATTGGAACAAGAAAGTTTACATAACTATCTTTTAAAAAGGCCGTCAATTGACGGCCTAATGGTGGGTATGATAGGGATTGAACCTACGACCTCTTCCGTGTGAAGGAAGCGCTCTCCCACTGAGCTACACACCCGCTCGCGAGATTTATTGTACAATATATACGATGGAATTGTCAAGCAACATTGAAAGGAGTGAACGATTTCATGGAAAAAGAAGCTGTAGAAAGATACAAAAGGTGGCTTGCGGATCTTAGCATTTCTGAAGAAGATAAAAAAAAGCTCAGATCTGAAAATGATACAGAACTTCAAGATGCATTCTACAAAGAGTTGGAATTCGGTACGGGAGGAATGCGTGGCATAATAGGTCTTGGAGACAACAGAATGAACGTTTACACTGTTGGAAGGGCATCTCAGGCTTTCGCAAATCACATAAACAAAAGCGTGAAAGGTCCTAAAAGTGCGTTGATATCTTACGACACTCGCCATATGTCTGATGAATTTGCCGCAGAGACCGCAGAAATATTCGCGTCTAACGGTATAAAAGCATATCTTTTTGAAGATTTCAGGCCTACACCCATACTCTCTTTCGCTGTTAGACACTTAGGGGCAACGGTAGGCGTGATGATAACCGCAAGCCATAACCCCTCCAAATACAACGGTTACAAAGCGTATTGGTCTAACGGTGCCCAGATCGTTCCACCTCATGATGAAGGGATCATAGCAGAGTACAAAAATATAAAATCTTTTGGAGAAATAAAGCGTATGCCTCTGGAAGAGGCAAAAAACAAGGGACTTGTTGTCATGATCGGGAAGGAAGTAGACGAAGCTTATTTTGAAAAAGCACTTTCTCTTTCATTTGGGGTCAAAGATCCTTCTTTGAAGATCGTTTACACGCCGCTCCACGGTACCGGTGGAAAGATCGTTCCACCTCTGTTGGAAAAAGATGGTTTTCATCTTCACGTTCAAAGCAAACAAGGTATACCAGACGGAGATTTTCCAACCGTTGAATACCCGAATCCCGAGGATCCCAAGGCTTTCAAACTTTCCATAGAGGACGCAAAGAAGATCGATGCTGACATAATCGTGGCATCCGATCCTGACGCCGATCGAATGGGAGTGATGGTGAATCATCATGGAGAGTTCGTAAGAATAGATGGCAATCAGATGGGGAGTTTGCTTTTGAATTTCATTCTTCAAAAACGTGCCAAGATCGGAATGCCTCAAGATCCTGTAGTAATTGAGTCCATAGTATCATCTAAATTATTCAAAAAGATCGCAGCCACTTTCAACGTCTCAACGGTGGAAGTTTTAACTGGATTCAAATGGATTTGCAACAAGGCGGATGAATTGAGAAAAAAAGGTAAGAGCGTCATCTTCTCATATGAAGAAAGCTATGGCTACAATGTTGGAGATTTTGTGTATGATAAAGATTCCGCAACTGCGATCATGCTCACATGTGAAATGAATTCCGAATACAAAAAAAGAGGAATGACATTGGTAGATGCCATGGAGGAAATATACAAAAAACATGGATATTATTTTGAAACGCAACTTGCACCCGTTTTTGAGGGTGAAAAGGGAATGGAAGTGATAAAAAGGATCATGGAGAAACTGAGAAATACACCACCTTCCAAATTGATCGGGCGTGAATTGACAAAAGTTACCGATTATCTTGACCGAATTGAAGGAATTCCCACTTCAAACGTTTTGAAATGGGAATTTGGTAACAATCTTATGATTTACGGCAGACCATCTGGTACAGAGCCAAAAGTGAAATTCTATATCATGGCGATGAATTTCAAAGATAAAAATGAAGCCTTATTCGTTTTGAATGAAGCCAAAGAAGAAATTTCAAAAGTTGTATCCGAATATGCAGGGTGATTTTTTTTGAAACTCTTTGTGAGTGATTTACATGTTGGAGACGGTTCGGCGAGTGATGATTTTGCCTACGACCTGGAATTTTCAAAACTCCTAAATGATATCGATGGTGCTGGTAGAAAAAATGTGGAATTGGTGATTTTGGGAGATGGATTGGAAATTTTAGAAAGTGAAATGGTAAGAAATTTGAATCTTGTTGATTTTTCCACCCTTTGCACCTCCCTGAATGGAGACGTAATCGAGATGATCTACAACAAACATAAGCTTTTCTTTGACGCACTATCAAATTTTGCCAAAAAACACAAGATAACATATGTGGTAGGCAATCATGATTATTATATATCTCTCAACGAAAAATTGAAAAATGTTTTGACTGAGAAGATCCATTCTCAAAATTTCCAAATAGTTACCCATTTCTACGATGAAAGTATTGGGATATTTGCTCAGCATGGTAATCAATATGACGTTACAAATTCTTTCTCTTACACGGTCAATGGGCATTTAATACCACCAATAGGTGACTACGTAACGAGAAGGACAATGGTACAGTTCGAACCGCTTTTAAAATTGGTGAATTTGCCAGAAGAGGTTGCAAGAGATTACGACAACGTCAGGCCGCTTTCTCATACCATGGATTGGTTAAAATACATAATGTCCATTTACGAGCTTCCTGTGGATCTCATAGATGAGTGGAAGAAAAGTTTTTCCGCCACTTTCAGAAGTGAAGAGGCTAAAACGTGGATCCATGTGAAATTTCCGCGCACTTATTGGTTAAGTGATTTTTTCACACAAAAATCTGGATGGTTCGATTTTGGTAGGAGAATAGTCAAATTCATGGATATGCTCTTCAGAGTAGAAGACACCAACTACCTGAAGAGAAGGGCTGAAAGAATTTTGAACGCTTATTGGAACCCAGAGTGGAAGCTAAAACTTGAAGATGTGGCCGGTTACTCTGAAGAAGTGCCTGAGCTGGATTACTCTTGTTTGAAAATGGTGTTGTTTGGGCACAATCACATGCCGGGACTTTACACCATTCCCACACCTGCTGGATTGAGATATTACGCCAACACAGGCACATGGAGGCCACTCGTTGAAAAATCGCGCGGGAAATACGGACAAATCGCCTTTCACAAAAAAGTTGAGATGAATTACGTTATCGTCGAAGAAAAAGATGATGAGCTTGTCGTGGAAACGAACTTGATAAGCAGAATAAGGATTCCAAAATGAAAGAGATATACGATCTGTTTAAAAACATTTACCTTTGGGCAGCTGCTGGCTCTTGGTTGACAGCACAAAGTGTGAAGTTGATTTTGACATTTTTCAAGAGCAAAAAATGGGAATTCACTCTTTACGCTTCAACAGGCGGCATGCCAAGTGCGCACACGGCGACCGTAACAGGATTGGCAATTGCCGTTGGAAGATGCGAAGGTTTTTCGAGCTCTCAATTTGCCATAGCTTTTATTTTGGCAATCGTCGTCATCACCGATGCTCTACATTTAAGACGGGAAGTTGGTCGGCATGCGCAAGCGCTTCAAGAAATTACGAAGAAAAAATTCAACACCTTATCCGGTCATAAAGTTTCAGAAATTATAGTTGGACTGTTGATAGGTACCTTGGTGGGGTGGATTTTATGATTTTTGACGTTGGGCGAATGGTGTAAGATGGTGGCAAAAGTGTATAAAATCCATGGTTTGGTTCAAGGCGTGGGATTCAGATCATTTGTCTATCATCATGCACAAAGCTTGGGAGTAAAAGGCTACGTTCAAAACGAATTTGATGGGACGGTAACGATTTTAGCTCAAGGAGAAGAGAAAATTTTACTCGAGCTTGAAAGATATTTGAAATCCGGTCCAAGCTTTTCTCAAGTTAGAGAAATTGAGGTAACGATCATTTCACCAATGAATTATTATGATTTTGAAATTCATTGAAGGGAGATTTTAAGTGAAATCCTGGAAAACCTTTCTGTATTTGTTTACAGGCGAGTCAGAACTTTTTGTGGCTGCAGTTTTTCTAATAACTTTTGGAACGGTCATAGCCACTTCTCAATCCATAAATCAATTGCTTGGAACGTACGTTTATTTTTCTAGGATAGTTCTCACCATATTCATCTCAATGGCGGTTGGAGGCGTGGCAATCCAATTATCAACTGTGAAGAGACTTACAGATGAGTATGTTGGCTATGTTTTTTCCACGATATCGGTGATCTCAAATTCGATCGCTTTGATCTTGGAATTGTTTGAAATGGTAACACATGGCGCCAATTGGCTTGGAATGGAGTTCTTTGGTGATCAGCAGATCGCTTCCAACTCTTTCCTCTTAACTTTAGGATTCATGATCTTTAGCTTTTCCGTTGTGATAACGATCTTTTCAATTTTAGATTTGATGGACATCTCATTTGGTGAAAAACGGTGAAAATCCTTGGTATCATAGTTGAGTACAATCCTTTACATGTAGGTCACATGTACCATTTGAAATTCTCTTCGAATTTGGTAAAGCCAGATTTTGTAGTGGCTGTAATGAGCGGAAATTTCGTTCAACGGGGCGAACCCGCTATTATAGACAAATTTGCAAGAGCGGAAATGGCGTTGAAAGCCGGCGTGGACGCTATCTTCGAGCTCCCAACTGTTTATTCCATTCAAGATGCAAGTGGATTTGCATTTGGAGCGGTTGCGTTGCTGAACTCCATGAATGTTGTAACGGATATCGTATTTGGTTCTGAAACGAACGACATTCGAACCCTTTCTAAAATAGCCTCTTTGATAGTGGAAGAGCCAAAAGAGTATCAGCGGCTACTGAAAAAATATTTGAAACAAGGCTTATCATTTCCAAATGCCCGCCGGCGTACCATTTCAGATTTGCTTTCTCACGAAAGAATTGATACCGATCAAATTCGGTATTCTAACAACATTCTTGGTTTGGAGTATTTAGCGTCTCTTAAACGTTTGAGCTCTAAAATCACACCTAATGCCATCAAACGTAAAGGCTCATCTTACAACGAAGAAAAAATTTTTGAGATCCCGAGTGCTACCGCTCTTAGAAAAGCAATACTTGAAAATAAAGAATTGACTGGCATTCCAAATTCTTCCCTCAAAATACTTGAAAGAGAGATCAGCTCAGGCCGTGGACCGATTTTCATGGATGATCTCTTTGAGGTCATAAGATTCAAAACGTTGATGCTTTCAAGAGAAGGATTGGAAATGTTGTATGGATTCAACGAAGGAATGGCAAAGCGTATGGTAGATGCCCTTAAAAGTAGCAACGATATGAATGAATTCTTGAAAAAGATCAAGACAAAACGCTTCACATTCACACGGATAAAACGAAGAGTGTTATATGCGATATTCGACGTGAAAAGGGATTTTGTAATGCAATCCAACGAATTTGGTCCACAATATTTACGCCTGCTCGGATTCACAAAGCGAGGAAAACAGATCCTCAGGAGAATTTCTGATCGTTGTTCATTACCACTTATTTCCAACGTGTCGAATTTCAACAAATCATTGAGAAAGAGAAACGTGAACATCCCTTTGGCTAAAAAACAATTTGAATTTGACTTAAAAGCCACGGATTTTTACACTCTTCTTTTTAAAAAGGAGAGTGAGAGAAAATTTCACAGAGATTCTCAAAAGCCAATTGAAATTTAGAACTGAAGTTAAAGGAGGAATATCAAATGGCAAAACATGTGTCCAAAATGGCGTTGTGGCTTGCTCTTGTATCCGTGCTTTCTATTATTTCCTTCCCCATCGGTCCAATTCCAATAACCCTTCAGGTGTTTGCCTTCTTTTTGATGGCGGCATTTTTAAATCCATCTGAATCATTTGAAGTCTCAATGGGATACTTAACACTTGGAACAATTGGGTTGCCGATTTTTGCCGGTGGAGCAAGTGGAATAGCCACGTTGATTGGCCCAGCTGGGGGGTATCTATGGGGTTTCGTTCCGGCTTCGATAATAGCCTCCGTGGCTTGGAGGAAAAGCGGCATAAAGCGAATGGTGTTTCTGCTCATGGCATTGATATCCATATACATACCAGGTGCCTTGATTCTTTCAATATACGTGAAAGGTATCATAAATGCAATAAAGTATGGAGTGCTGCCCTTTATATGGGTAGATGCCATAAAGATAGCCGTGATCTTTCCACTTGCAACACGTGTCACAAAATTCAAAACACAAAGTGTCCGTTAAGTTCGCAAAAGTTTAATTAAAAGAAACACATCAACGTTATCACAAGAATATCTTCAAAATATGGTAAAATAGTAAACGAGTTTTAAAATATCGCTTTCATCTTTGTCTAAAAGGAGGAGTCCTGATGAAGAAGCTTTTTTTACCATTTTTTCTTATGCTGATTGGTGTTTTTGCTTTCGCTTCACCACTGAAAGTGGCCTTTATATATGTAGGCCCCGTAGGAGATGCTGGGTGGACGTACGCTCACGATCTTGGAAGGCAATATGTGAAAAAGATCTTCGGAAATCAAATCAAAGTAAGTTACATTGAAAATGTACCTGAAGGTTCCGAAGCCATTGGCGTGTTGAAGACACTTGCCAACCGCGGATACAATCTGATATACACTACGAGTTTCAGTTACATGCAGCAGACCGCGCAAGTTGCCAAACAATTTCCAAACGTCATATTCGAAAATTGCTCTGGTTACCTGACATCTCATAACATGGGTGATTATTTTGGAAGAATTTATCAATCCGAATTTTTAACCGGATTGATCGCAGGCGCAATGACAAAAAGCGAAAAAATAGGATATGTGGCGGCATTTCCAACTCCTGAAGTTGTTAGAGGGATAAATGCTTTCACATTGGGAGTTAGAATGACTAAACCACATGCAACGGTGCACGTTGTTTGGGTAAACAGCTGGTACGATCCACCAACTGAAAAAGAGGCGGCGTTATCTTTGATAAATGCAGGGTGTGACGTCATAAAATCCGAAACGGACTCTGCAGCACCAATTCAAGCTGCCGAGCAAAATAACGTATATGCCATTGGATACAACACGGATATGAAAAAATTCGCTCCAAAGTATTACCTGACCTCGGCTACCTTCAATTGGGGAGTTTTCTACGAAAAAGATATAAAGGCGGTTATGAATGGAACTTGGAAATCCACTAACTTTTGGGGTGGATTGGATACAGGTGTAGTTGGTATAGCTCCAATGACAGATATAGTTCCGGTGCAAACAAAAAAACTTGTAAATGCCATGAAAAAAGAATTGGAAATGCACACGTTTCATGTTTTTGAAGGTCCAATTTACGATCAAAAAGGAAAACTTGCCATTCAATCTGGAAAAATTGCAACGGATAAATCTCTACTTTCTATGGATTGGTTTGTAAAAGGTGTAGTTGGCACCATATCCAAATAACAAGGAGGGATATTTGTGAAATCTAAACTTTTACTTTTAAGCGTTATTCTCTTATCAATGAGTATTGTGGCGATGGGAGCTCCTTTAAAGATCGGTTTTATCTTCGTTGGGCCGATCAACGATAATGGGTGGACGCAGGCTCACTACGTTGGTGGCGTCGTCGCGCTTAAAAAGGCGTTTGGTGATAAAGTGCAGATAAAGTACATAGAAAACGTTCCTGAAGGTGCCCCTTCCTTAAATGTTCTAAACACACTTGCTTCAAGAGGATATAACCTTATATTCTCAACGAGTTTTGGATATATGAATCAAGTAGCTCAATCTGCCAAGATACATCCAAATGTAGTATACGAGATGTGTGCGGGCTACGAACTGTCCAAAAATCTTGGAGAGTATTTTGGAAAAATGTACGAACCGAGATTTCTCTCAGGTCTGATAGCAGGCGCGATGACGAAAAGTAACAAAATAGGTTTTGTTGCAGCTTACGCAATTCCTGAAGTCGTCAGGGGAATAGACGCATTCACGCTTGGTGTTAGGGCTGTAAATCCAAGAGCAACGGTGCACGTTGTATGGACATATTCTTGGTACGATCCACCAGTGGAAAAAGAAGCCGCTCTGAGTCTCATAAATTCCGGTTGTGATGTCATAGCACAGCATCAAGATTCTCCGGCTGCCATTGAAGCTGCCGAAGAAAAAGGTGTTTACGCAATAGGATACGACTCACCTAACATGGGTAAATTCGGCCCCCACGCTTACCTAACTTCTCCCATCTGGAATTGGTCAAAATTCTACGTCCCAGATGTAAAGAGAGTTCTAAATGGAACGTGGAAATCCAGATCCTATTGGGGAGGGATGAAAGACGGCGTAGTTGAACTCGCACCCATGAGCAAACTCGTTCCTGAAAGTGTTAAAAAACTTGTTTTTGCAATGGAAAATGAGATCAAAAGCGGGAACTTTAAAGTTTTTGAAGGTCCAATTTACGATCAAAATGGTAAGCTTAGAGTTCCTGCTGGAAAGATCATGAGTGACAGTGAGCTCTTATCTGTACAGTGGTTCGTTGATGGAGTTGTTGGAAAAATACCGAAGAAATGAGAAGAATATGAGCGAATTTGTTCTAAAACTCTCAAACATAGTTAAAACTTTTCCAGGAGTATTGGCAAACGATCACGTGGACTTCGCCCTTTTTAAGGGCGAAGTCCATGCGCTTTTGGGAGAAAATGGTGCGGGAAAAACGACTTTGATGAACATAACCTATGGAATATACAAACCAGACAGCGGAGATATGTACATAGACGACGAAAAAGTTGACATAACTTCACCACATCGTGCAATGGAGTACGGCATAGGAATGATTCAGCAACATTTCAGCTTGGTGCCCTCTTTTAGCGTTTCAGAAAACATAGCACTTGGTCTGAATGAATTCAAACTCTTTCCAAAAATAGATATGATAAAAAAAAGAGTCAAGGCACTTTCCGAAAAGTTTGGTCTTGACGTAAACCCCAACAGCCGTATATGGCAGTTGTCTGCTGGGGAACAACAGCGCGTTGAAATATTAAAACTTCTTTACATGAACTCCAAGATAATGATTTTGGATGAACCTACGGCTATACTTACGCCACAAGAAGCAGAAAATCTTTTTAAAACCATAAGGGAGATGCTTAAATACGGTGCGTCTGTGATATTTATAAGTCATAAGCTTAAAGAAGTTCTTGAGATATCAGATCGCATCACCGTTATGAGGCACGGAAAAGTTGCCGGCACAATCATGAAAGATGAAGCGGATGAGAAGATGTTGGCGAAAAAGATGGTTGGACGTGATGTTATCTTAAGAATACCTAAAAATCCGGCACATCCCCAAAAGTCAAAACTAAAAATCAAAAAGCTTTGGTCTAAAGGTGATGAAGGTTCTTATGCCGTTCAAGGAATAGATCTTGATGTAAAAACTGGAGAAATACTTGGCATAGCAGGAGTTGCAGGCAACGGTCAAAGGGAGTTGGCCGAAGCGATTTACGGTTTAAGAAAATACACGGGAGAGGTTGAAATAGATGGCTCAAAAATTCAACCACTTGATGTCAAAAAGCGGATAAAAAAAAATGTGGCTTACATTCCACAAGACAGAAAGAGTGTAGCTTTGTGTGGTAATCTGCCAGCGTACTACAACCTTTTCTTAAAAATATTCAGATCAAAAAAATTCGACTTTAACCCTTATCTTTTCAAGCCTTTTTCTTTGAAAAAATCAGCTGAAAAACTTGTAAAAGAGTATCAAATTTCCACATCTTCTGTGAATTTGAGCGTAAAATATCTTTCTGGTGGAAATATGCAGAAGATCGTTTTAGCACGTGAATTGTCCGTTGATCCTGAACTTATAATAGCCGTTCACCCTACACGAGGTTTGGACGTTGGAGCGATGGAATTCGTTTACAAGACTTTGTTGGATGCGCGAGACAAGGGGGCAGCTGTTTTATTGATAGCCGGAGATTTGGAAGAGATATTCACTCTATCCGATCGAGTGGCCGTTATTTACGAGGGAAAAATAATGGGATTTAGCGAACCGGACGAGTCTCGACTTGAAGAAATAGGATTGATGATGGCAGGTATTAAAAAAGAAGGAGTCGAACAAAAGTGAAACTAAAAATAGAAAAAAGGAGAGAAGATCCTTCCAAGCTTTCAATATTTTTAATGTCTATTTTTTCGATTCTAATCTCTTTGATCATTCTCGGATTTATAATACTATCCCTTGGGAAAAATCCGTTG
>WGFY01000034.1 GCA_015491995.1 Mesoaciditoga sp. | reverse complement strand
TTCTATCGGTTATACTCTTCATGATAATATAAATACCTGTTTGGATAACAAAGGAAGTGGATATGTTGAAAAGGACTTTGGAACGACAGAAGTTCGTTAATTATATGATGTATTCAATGCGGGTCGCTCTTGTTCTCATGGCCATTTACTTGTATTTTAAAGTTCACATTGGGGAAGTTTTCAGCTTCACACAACTTTTTTCTTACATCATCTTGTTCTCGCTTATCTTCATTCTCACGTTGTATGTTAGTTCGAAGTTGAAAACCCAAATTGTGCTTTTGATAGAAAGCTCTCTACTTGTAACACTTTCTCTTCTGAATTTCTCAAATCCGTTACTTGTAACAGCTTACATTCCTTTCATATTCCTTTGTGGAGCAGAGAGTTCGTTGGTATATGGAATGATAACTTCATTCACGACCTTGACTTTGCCAATTGTCATTGACGTTATATCAAGTGAATTTGGAATTGTACATATGACAGCGAATTGGCTTTTTAATTCTCTTCATAACTTTACTTTAAATCCTTTGTTTGGATTTATTTTTGTGTTGGGTGTGGTGATGCGTATTTACGAAGAAGAAAGGAGAACACGTCAAAGGCAGAATTTGGAGTTAGAACGCGCCAACGCCGAGCTTATGAATTACGCTTTGGAAATCGAGAAAATTGCCACAATTAAAGAGCAAAACCGTATCGCTTTGGAGATTCACGACACGATTGGTTACGCCCTTACATCCGTGATTCGTGGTACCGATGCGTGTCTTGAACTCGTTGAAAATGATCCGAAAAGGCTTTTGAAGCATCTCAAGATGATGCGCGAAGTTGCTCAAGAGAGTCTTAAAATAGTCAGAAAGTCCATTCACTCTCTGAAAAAAGACGAACTCTTAAGTTCAAGTGATACGTTCAAAAACGTTGTTGAAAAATTTGTGATTCATGTTCGGAAAATGACGGATGTCAACATATTTATCGAGGGTGACGTTGACGTTTCTAAAGATAAATATTTTGTCGTATACCAATGTGTAAAAGAGGCTGTGACCAACGCTTTGAGACATGCCAACGCTAAAAACATAGCGATCAGGTTTAAAAACACCGAAAAGCCTATCGTGGAGATCGAAAATGACGGCCTGCTGCCCAAAAAATTGAAAGCCGATCTTGGAATGAACGGAATAAAAAGGAGAACAGAAAGCGTTGGCGGAAAAGTAGAGTTCATAAAAAACGAGAAAACTTTTATCGTTAGACTGATTTTGGGGTGATTAAGATCTTTAAAATTTTGATCTGTGACGATCAATCTCTCATTCGTGAAAGCCTTGCGATAGTGCTCGAAAAAAATCCAGAACTGAAGGTAATTGGGATGGCTTCTAACGGAAAAGAAGCGGTTGAATTGGTAGAAAAGCTAAAACCGAAGCTCATACTTATGGACATAAAGATGCCTGTAATGGATGGAATAGAGGCCACGAAGATCATCCACGAAAAATTGCCAAATGTAAAAATCGTAGCCTTGACAACCTTTGAAGATGATGAACTCATCGTGAACTGTGTCGCATCGGGCGCCATTGGATATATTTTAAAAGATATAACGGCATCTGATCTCATAAAGGCAATCCAATTAATACGTAATGGCACAACAATATTTCCCGCATCTTTTACAAAAAACATTGCCAATATAAAAAGCAATCAAACAAAAACTCCAAAACAAGATTTCAGGCTTACACAGCGCGAGCATGAAATATTGCGATGTCTTTTTGAAGGAATGAGCAACAGAGAAATGGCCAAAAGACTTTTCATAAGCGAAACAACCGTTAAAAACCACCTTACCAGCATCTTTACCAAGCTCAAAGCAAAAAATCGCACACAAGCTATTCTAATCGCACTTAGAAATCAACTGATAAACGAAGAGGGAAAGTGAGATCGATGATAAGTATTTCTCATGTGAGCAAAAGTTATAAGAAGCCTCTTGTTCGTGCTCTCAATGACGTTTCTTTTTCTGTAAAAAGAGGAGAAAGTGTTGGATTGTTAGGCCCAAATGGTGCTGGAAAAACTACACTCATAAAATCGATATCTGGTCTAATAAATTTTTCTGCAGGGAAAATAACAATAGATGGAATAGATGCTTCTTCCAGACGTGGAAAAACCTTAAGACTTTTAGGAGTGGTTCTTGATGGTTCACGTAATCTGTATTGGAGGCTTACCGTACGCCAAAATCTCGTGTATTTTGGAATGATTCGTGGTATGTCTTGTTCACAAGCCAAAAGCAGAATACCAAAGATTTTGGATTTGATGCAACTTGGAGAGTTTTCTAATCACCAAGTTGGCTTACTTTCTTCTGGGCAAAAACAAAAGGCCTCTATCGCGGCCGCATTGGTCCATAATCCATCTTTTTTGATTTTGGATGAGCCCACAAATGGATTGGATATTCCTTCAATGGATAATCTATCACGTGTGTTGAATACGCTACGTGATGAAATGAACATAGGCATATTAATATCTTCTCACAATCTTTCATTTGTTCAACAGGTCTCCCAGAAAGTTGTTTTTATAAATAAAGGGAAAATCGTAGACATCCTCGGAATTGATGATGTAAAAGAGTTTGAATTGAAAAGTAAAAGCACGGAAATAAAGACCGATCTTTTAACGGTATACCGTAATTTGATGAAAGGAGATATAAGATGAGAGACTATATTTATGCTCTTGAGGCTGAATTTGTCTTAGACCTAAGGCAATCATGGAAGTACAAAACAGGTTTCTTTACAGATTTAATTGTTCAGTTTATGATATATTCTGCTTTGTTATTTGCTGGAGGATATACTTGGATGACAAGACAATATGGTGGTGCTCTGAATGAATCAAAGACTCTAATGTTGGTGGGATATGTATTTTGGAGTTATGCTATTTTAGCCATTAGCCAAATGGGAAATGATATAAGAATAGAGGCAAATAGAGGAACACTTGAACAAAAAAGCTTATCTGTTGTTCCACTTTCGTGGCTTTTCATATCAAAAGCTTTTAGTGGTGTTACAGTTTCAACTGTATTTGTTTCACTAATTATTGGAATGTCGACGCTTTTCTTCAACGTGAGCATAAAAATAACTACAGGTGCATTTTGTGCCTGGGCTGTTATGTTGATGGGAATGTACGGCTTCGGTTTTATAATAGCTGGAATCACACTTGTTGTCAAAAAAGTTGGACAGCTAACTTTTCTCATCCAAATTGCATTACTTTTTCTTACTGGAACGTTTATGCCACTGAAGAGCTTTCCTTATGTATTTCAATTGATTGGAAAATCTTTGCCCTTAACACTGGGAATGGAAATCGCAAAAATGTCCATTGGTGGAACAAAAATAATAGATTCTGAACGCTGGATGATGCTTGTTTTCATTTCAATAATTTATCTTGTTGTTGGCTTAACAATCTTTCAAATTTTGGAATGTGCTGCTCGACGAGAAGGATTACTTGGAAAGTACTAATTTGCAAAGGAGTGAATGCGATGAAAAAAGTATTATTGTCATCAATATTCATTTTAATTTTTGTTGCAATTTTAATTTTTACAATCTCAAAACGTGACATTCAGGCTTTAAAACTAACAGCTATTCCTTTAAGCCAAACAGCTATAAAATTAAAATGGAATGGCAACCATGGTAATTTTATTTTATATCGGCGTCTCACAAAGACAGGCAGGTTTATCAAAATAGGAGAAACAACTTCAACTCTCTATATTGATAAAAACCTAACGGCAAATACAACATATTACTACCGAATCAAAGAAAAAAATAAATCAGGTCATTTTGAAGTTAGCAATATAGCTTCAACTACAACTTTTGAACAAATTCCAAAAGCTCCCGTCTTGAGCATTACATCTTCAAACCAAAGTGCATTTCTTTCTTGGAAAGAAAATTCAGGCGTAAGCTTGAACGGTTTCGTTTTGTATAAAAGACGAAGCGGGATTGCAAAATTTACTCCAATTGCCACTTTAACCTACAGTGAAACTAGATATGTGGATAATAATTTAAAGCCCAACATGGAGTATTTTTATGAAGTGAGAGCTTATAACAACAGGGGATTTTCAAAATGCTCTAACGTTGTAAATATCAAAACCTCTTACACAGTCGCTGGAAGTGTTATTGGTACTTACGGTAAAAGCATTCCCGATGTGGTTATATCATTTGATAGCAGCAATAATAAATATGAATTTGTCAAAAGTGCTTTGAATGGCCAGTGGATAAAAAAAGGATTAAAAGGAATTGTTAAAATAAGAGCCTACAAAAACAAATGGAAATTTATTCCTGAGAAAGTGATAGTAAGAGGAGGAAAAAATATTATATTCTATGGAATTAACGCAAGTAAGAAAGAAGGCACACTAAGATGGAAGTTTAAAACTGAAGGCGGTATAGTAGGAAGCGTCGCAATAGGATTAAATGGAACCATATATGCAAAATCTCAAGATAATTATCTATATGCTATAAATCCAAATGGCAC
>WGFY01000033.1 GCA_015491995.1 Mesoaciditoga sp. | reverse complement strand
CAAAATCCTTTCAGCGAAGGTTTCAATTCTCGTTTTAGCGATGAATGCCTCAAAAGATATGATTTCTCTCTCATGTCAGTTGAAAAGATAAAATCCGTCATAACGGAATGGCTTGAATGGTATAATTACCAAAGACCACACAGTGCTATTAACTACGAAGTTCCCGTGAAATACCATATACGTGCCTGTTGAGATTTCAATCTCGTCATCACTCAATCAACGTTGATTGAGTGATGAGACATTCAAAAAGAGAGACTCTCCATTTTAGACTGTGTCACTTTTGGGGGCATCTCAATCTATCACCAGTGTATTGAATGGATTCTCAAGCAACAATGCTTGGAGCTTTTTCTTTATCCCTGCAAAGAATTCATCGTGCTCACTTAAAAATCTTGACAATGTTGTGCGATGAACATTAACCGTTGAATCCTCTGCTATCTCACTTATGGATTGAGAGTATCCCTTGTATTAGAATGCTTATGTCTTTGAGGTAAAATCCTTCCATTTCTGAAAATGGAAAAAATGATTTCAAAAAATTCAGAATAAATGGCATAATATCCATGCCGACGACACCTCCAATTTTGTGGGTTAAACAAAATTTTACATCTGGTGTTGTCGGTTTTTCAACCTTTATTTTGTTTTCAATGACTCCTTTTTTCTTTCAGATTAATATCGTTACTTTCACGCACATTAGGAGTTTCTAACTATATTTTACACGGGAGTTGATAAAAACGAAAAAAAGCGGTTTTACTCTAATTGAACTTCTAATTGTCATGGCTGTCATGGCGGCTTTAATGGGAACGTTGGCTCCAGTGGGAGCTAACTCTGTAAAGCATACTAACGCGATAAGAGTTGCCGAAAGTATGAAATCTTTGTTGACCGCCGCACAGGAGTACGTTTACACCGATCATAAAATCCCCAAGATGTCGGATTTAGCTCAAAATGTGCAAGGAAAATCAAACGATTATGACATCGCATTCAAGTACACAACGGGTACATATCACAATGTAGAAACATCAAACAACAAATACTCATCATATCTTAGCCCAAACGGGTGGGGTTGGCACAAATCAGGGGAATACACTCCCGCACCCAAAATAACGATTGGAATCTACTATATTCCTAAATCTCCTGATGCAACAGAACTTCATAATATTTGGCCTTTAATATCTACAAAGGCAATTCATGTGGCTTCAAAAGGTGATTATCCGATGGCAACGGTTGATGTTGTCAAATATTGGTGGATAGTGTACAATAAGTGCTGTAAAAGTTGAAGGAAGAAAAGCTCATCACATTGCCCTTCGCAAGCAAAGGAAGAAACCCAAGTCGTTATATTTTGCGAGACTTGATAAACATCACCGAAGGCAAAAGCGTTTTTTGATTTGCGTTAACTGAAACAGGAGATAGTTAACGCAAAAAACAGGAGGCATGCTTGAAAGTGAAAATTTTGATTCTTTATTTCAGTGCCACAGGGAATACACATTTTGCTGCAAGTCTTATCAAAAAGAAGCTTGACGAGAAGCGTATTCATTCAGACATCAAACCTGTGGAAATTTTCCCGCCAAAGAAGGTAGAAGAATATGATCTGCTGATTTTCGGATTCCCCATTTACGCTCTTGAAATGCCAACTTTTTTAGAAAGTTTCGTGGAAAAAATTCCTTTTTCGAAAGACAAAAGCGTTATCTTATTTTCTACAATGGCATTTTATGGAGGAAATGCTTTGCGCAAAGCGAGCAAAAAATTTTTTGAGAAGGGTTTTTTAATATTGACAACAGATGAAATGAAGCTTCCTGGTTCTGACGGTCTCTTGTTTGCGAAGAAGAATTCGCGATTTGTTAAAAAAATTTTCTCCAAAAACTACGCAAATCTTCCACACATAAAAAAATCTGTCGAAAATATTGTGAATACGGTTTCTGAATTTTCGAAATCAAAAGCGGAGAACACGTCATACATACCAAGGTTTAAGGCACTAGATCTTCCATTGGAAATTTTCATGAAACTTGTACTTCCACCGATCGAAAATCATATGAAAAATAGATTTTGGGTTGACGAAAGCAAATGTGTAAAATGTGGAACATGTGCGAAGATATGTCCTGTTAAGAACATAGAGTTCAAAGATGGTAAAATAACATTTTCAAACAAATGCTACTTATGCTTAAGATGTGTACATCAATGCCCGACGGAAGCTATTAACATAGGTAAATTTACAAAAAATACCGTGAGATGGAAAGGTCCAGATCATGAATTCAACGCTTTGAAAGTTCTTAGTCAATTACCCCCACTTAAATAACGCTTTTTGAAGTGAGAGCTTGCAAAACGCTAACGAAAAAAGAGATCAGATCTTGAAACTTGAATTGCTTTACATTGCGTTCTTTAAAAGAATTCTTGCAAGAACTCCTGATAGACGCCTTAGAAAAAACGAATACTCAAAGAAAAGAAAAAGTGAAAGCTCGAAGGGTTCTTGAAAATAAGACCGACAAGTAAGGCTTAGCGCTCTAAAATACAATAAAAATAAATTACACCATAAAATTCATTTGACATTCATAGCCAATTGGCTATATAATAAGGAGAAAAGCGTTGAAGATCATATTTTATCCCGAGGGCCTGCGAAAAGACAAAAATTATCCTGAAAAAACGTTATCTTCACTGAAAAAAGAACACTCCGATTTGTACTCTAAAGTTCATCTTGTGCTTCAAAAAATAAGAAATGGCGATCGCAGAACCTTAAGTGACTTAGGTAAGCAAAAGATGTATAAACCATTAGGTGAAGGCATATTCGAATTTCGCATTCCGCCTCGTGCAAAAGGTGGAGTTGTGAGAGTTTATTTCACATTCAGCAGAACAGAAAAAGACACGATCATCATTTTAAACATTGAGTACAAGAAAAAGAAAAAAGGTAGGATCGGTAAAGCATTGGAGAGGAAGAGAGAATATGACCAATAAAAAACTGAAAGAGCTCAAATCCATGGCTGAAAAATACCATGATTGGGAAAATCAAAACAAGAACAAAGCAAAAACCTTTGACGATTTCATAAAAGGTGAAGAACAGAATCCACTTGAAGATTTTATCGTTGAAGTTTCAAACGAAAGGAT
>WGFY01000032.1 GCA_015491995.1 Mesoaciditoga sp. | reverse complement strand
TATGTATAAAATCGTTTTTTACTCAAGGAAAAAATGTCTTTTTTCAAGCGCTTCTAAAATTTTTTTCATCGTTGCTTCATTGCTCGCCGCTATCGTGTGAAGGTGGACTCCACTTGAAAGTGAGAGCAAAGGAGTAGCATTAGATGTCTTGAAAGCGCTCATGAACCTTTCCACGTCGTCGAGCGTCTTGACGGCTATATTCCCTTTTATCTCACCATATAAAGGATGTTCAACTATGACATCCACTACCTCTCCACCATTTTCAACGATACATTCCAATTCCTCTTTTATTTTTTCTTCAGAATGCTGGACGGCGATGACCTTGATAACACCTTTTCTATCTTTTTTGTTCAAAATATATCCTCTTGTTGTCGAAGTTATCTTGTGTCCCTCTGACTTAAGGATGGCTATATCTTGAACGATGATTTGCCTTGTAACATCGAAGATCGAAGCAAGGTACTTGCCACTAAGCTCCATTTGATTGTTTGAAAGCATCTTCAAAATTTCTTTTCTTCTTTGCACTTTTGTCAATTTTCTCACCACCAAACTTCATTATAGCAAGTGTATATACATATGTCAACATAAATTGCAAAAAAAACACGAAATAAAATATTCGTTGGAATCTCATCATTTGGTGTCTGTTTAGCGAAGATTTACAACCATTTTTTCCTCTTGAAGTATATGAGCATGAAGAGCGTCACGCCCCCCATCACCATCCATGCAGCGGGATATCCCCATTTCCAGCCAAGCACTGGCATATTTTTGAAATTCATGCCGTAGATTCCCGTTACGAAAGTTAAAGGTATGAATATCGTTGAAAACATCGTAAGAACTTTCATAATCTCGTTTGTTTTGTTGTTCACGCTAGAAAGATAGATATCAAGCATGTCTGAAAGGGAATCTCTAAAAGATTCCGCTATGTCTATGGTTTGAATTGTGTGATCGTACAAATCCCTTAAATATGGAACAAGTGTCTTTGTTATAAGAGGCATTCCATCTCTTCCCGCTTCGTTTACAACTTCTCTAAGCGGCCAAATGGATCTTCTTAAAAACATCACTTCCCTTTTGATCTCATGTATCGTCTGCAAGATGTTTGGTGAAGGATTTTTGACGAGTTTCTCCTGGAGATTTTCTATTCTGTCTCCAAAATTTTCAAGGATGATGAAGTAATTATCGACAACAGCATTTACAAGAGAGTACATGAGATAATCCGATCCGGCGGTTTTCATCCTTCCTTTAGATGCTTTTATGTCTTCCCTTACATGATTGAAAACGTCCCCTTTTCTCTCCTGAAAAGAGATGACAAAATTTTGTCCTAACACCAGGCTTACCTGTTCTGCGACGAGTTTTCCCTTTTTCAGATAAAGCATTTTCAACACTAAATAGATGTAATCGTCGAACTCCTCTATTTTAGGGCGTTGAGAAGTATTTGCAATATCTTTAACGGTTAAAAGGTGAAGGCCGAAGAGTTCACCGATCTTTTCGATCAATTCCACATCGTGAATACCGTTGATGTTTATCCACGTAACACTGTTTTTGTCCTTGAAAGGAAGGCAATTTTCAATTTTTTCCACACGTTCTTCGTGAAATTCTTTTTCAGTGTAATCTATGAGATCTATTTCCACATCTTCTTTTCCTGTTTTCTTGGAAAGTCCCTTTTTTTGAATTCTTCCTGAGCTTGCCAAAATATCACGTCCTTTGAAGTTCTTGAACACCATCGGATGTGCTGACGGCATATACTTTTATTTTAGCATCAAATTCACTTTCGTATTTCGCCATGATCTTTGAGATCTCTTCGCTTGATTCACGCCTCGAAAGAATCAAAATGCTACCACCGAATCCTCCACCTATCATTCTGGCTCCGTAAACGACATCAAACTTTTTCAACTTTTCTATTATGAAGTCCATTTCCCAAGTGGAAACTTCGTAGAAATTTCTAAGGCTTTCATGAGAAGCGTAAAGGAGGCGGCCAAGATTCTCCCAGTCGCTTTTTTTAATGGCTTCTATAGCTTTTAAAACCCTGACGTTTTCACTTACAACATGAAAAGCCCTTTTGTAAAGTGTATCTCCGAGTGTTTTTTTGTTTTTTTCAACCGTTTCCAAACTCATCTGGCGAAGTTTTATCCCTGTGATCCCTTCAACTTGACCGCATTCCATTCGCCTCTTGTTGTATTCACTTGAGGCAAGTTTGTGTTTCACTCCCGAGTCTATGACGATCATTTGTGGGAATTTTTCTGCGTGGACGTATTCGAATTCTTTATTCAAAGTGTCGATAAGCATAAAAGTGTCTTTTTTGCCCATGGCAACGATGTGTTGATCCATTATGCCACAATTCACGCCTATGAATTCGTTTTCAGCTTTGTGAGCCACGTTCGCAATCTGGCGGCGTGACATTTCCCAATTTTCGACTTTGCAAAGACCGTACACAACGCCAACCATTAAAGATGCTGAACTTGACAAACCCGCACCAAGGGGAAGAACTCCTGAAATTTCTATCTTCCAGGGGCTTATTTTCTTTTTCATGTATTTTGATGTGTACAAAAGGGCCCCTTTAACGTAGTTGAGCCATTCAACATTTTCTTTTTTTTCGTCGAGGGAGAATTTGACACGCTGATCGAAGTACTTAGAATATGCCTCAAAATGATCTGATTCTTCAAAAGTTATGTACGTGTATTTGTTTATCGCGGCCGGAAGGACGCATCCTCCGTTGTAATCGGTATGCTCGCCTATGAGATTTATTCTTCCTGGCGATCTGAACGTATATTTCAAGATTTCATCTCCTTGGCATTTTTTTCCATTCTTAAATGGATTTCTTCAAGATCGTGTCCAATGTACATAATCACAAAGATCAAGAGGAAAGCGCACACAAGCCAGATACAAGCAAAAAAAACATATTCTGAAACAGTATTGACAATTGGAATGGCAATAACCCAAAGTACTAAAAAAGTACCGACGATAGTCGTTATGGAACAAAAGAGTGGCATGTATCCAGCCTTTATTTTGTACAATCTTGCACCGATCATTCCACCTAAAAGTGTCCTCACAAGATCTCCCATCCCAAAAAGGAGGAAAACAACTGTGGCACTTTGAACAGACAATCCTCTGTACCTACTCATCCTGTGCGCCAATGTTACAAGGATCGTTAAGGTGAACATTACGAATGTTTGAAGGTGGAATTGTAGACCTGTAGCGCGCACATTTTAAAATCAGCCACATCTAGGTTAAAATGTATCAACCCAAAAAACCAACCAATGGTGAAAAGATGCGTGTACATGAAAAGATATCCAGCTTTCAAGCGTTTAGATTCTTCTTAAAGCATGTCGTTTGTGAGAATGAAAGTGGTGAGAGGATAACACTCGTAAGCACGGATGTGAATCTCAGTGATATTGAGATAGTCAAGAATTATCTTGAGCGTTGGAAGATAGAAAGCTTTTTTAAGATGGCAAAATAAGAGCTTGGACTCAAAGAGTGCAAACTTTTGAGTGATGAGGCTCAAGAGCACTGGATGTTGTTAGTTATCTTAGCGTACATGATTTTCAAAGACCATGAAATGTTGTTGAAAGAGAAATCTAAAAATGCGACGAAGAAAGATACATTTGAAATGATTCACTATTCAAAATGCCTGAAGCCACGCCTGTTTTCAGCACGTAACATTGTTCGTAATATTTCTCGTAACATATTTCGTAATGTTCACGCACAGGATGAGTAATATTTAAAAGCCCATGCTCTTAACAAATTGGATGTGTTTTTTCAACTTTGGACACGGGATTTTTCAGTTTTGTCCCTTCGAGTGCCTTACACGCATCTATAACATCGTTGAAAAACATCTCAGCCATGTCTCGACTGAAATTTTCTTTTACAACCACACGCAAAACTGCAATGCTTTCGGCATTTGGAGGTAATGTATAAGCTGGAACTATCCACCCACGTTCACGAAGTTTTCCCGAAAGGTTGTAGACATCAAAATTAATTGGTTCTTTGAGGCGAAGTGCCAAAACCGGCAAAAACATTTTTGAATTTAACTCTTCAAACATCCCCGTTTCTACGAGTTGTTTTGATAGATAAACGGCATTGTCAAGGATGTTTTTCATGATTCGCTTGTAACCTTCTTTTCCTAATCTCAGCAAATTGTAATACTGTGCAAGGATCATATCGCTGTTTTTGGAAAAATTCAACGTGAACGTTGGCATTTTGCCACCAAGGTAATTGACATTGAAGATGAGATCACTCGGCAAATATTTTTCATCCTTAAATATCACCCATCCAACCCCAGGATAAACAAGGCCGTATTTATGACCAGATACGTTTATAGATCTTACTTGTTCGAGTCGGAAATCCCATTCAAGATCTGGATAAACAAAAGGGGCTATGAAACCTCCACTTGCACCATCAACGTGAATTGGAATATCCCAACCTTTGTCTTTTTTTATGTGCAGCAGCAAATCGTTTATCTCTTTTATCGGATCACATTGCCCTGTAAAAGTTGTTCCCAAAACCGTACCGATACAGATCGTATTCTCATCGATCATTTTAGACATTTTATCCATATCAATAATAAATTTCTCCAGATCCATAGGAACTATCCTTGCTTCAACATCAAAATACCTCGCAAACTTTTCCCACACAACGTGAACATCTGCACCAAAGACGATGTTAGGTCTATCAAATGATTTTCCCTCAGCTTTTCGACGTTTTTTCCATGTCCACTTGTGGGCAAGTAACGAAAGCAATATGGCTTCAGAAGAACCTATGGTACTCACACCGACAAAATTATTCTCTTCTGGTACTCGAAAAAGCCTTGCAAGCATATTAACAACGCGTTTTTCTATCATAGCCGTTTGCTGATATTCATCGTGATCTATGAAATTTTTGTGCACGTTCTCCATTATCAGTTGATTTGCTTCAGGTTCCATCCACGTTGTAACAAAAGTGGCAAGGTTAAGATCGGGATTACCATCGAGGTTGAGTTCATCATGTATTAGTTGGTAAGCGGCGTTCGCAGGCATTCCGCTTTCGACCATTTCATATTTGGGAACGCTTTCCTTAAAAAATCTCGTTCCATATTTGCTCGTTAACCATTTCTCCGATTCTTTCATTTCTTCTAAAGAAACTTTTTTTGAGATCATGAGCAAACCCTCCATTTTTTTTACACCACGTACAGCGCATTTCTTAACTGCATTGCCACTTCTGATGGCGTCGACGGATTTATGAACGTCCACGTTCCGGTTTCAACGCTCGCCATCCATTTTACCTTATTTTTATCCCTTTTGGGCGGATAAAATTCTATATGGAAGTGAAAATCTTTCATTATGGGATTGACAGGTGATTGGAATATCGTCATCATGTAAGGAAATTCTTCATCAAAAAGAGAGTCGTATTTTGATGTTATTATCTTCAAAACCACCGCGAGATCGAACTTTTCTTGTGGCATCATATCCATAAAAAAGGAAATGTGCCTTTTGGGATAGATGTGTACCTCGTAGGGAAAACTGGAAAAATAAGGCGTGACGGCCACGAAATGATTTCCTTCGTAAACGATCCTTTCGTGTACTTTCAATTCCGACTCGACGATGTCACATATCACGCACTTTTCATGCTCTTGATGATATTTCTTTTCTGCTTCGATCATCGCCTGAACTCTTTTTGGTATAAAGGGAAAAGCGTAAAGTTGACCATGGGGATGTGAAAGCGTGGCGCCAACTTCTTTTCCTCTATTTTCAAAGGGATAGATGTATTTTACTCTTTTTTCTTTTGCAAGCTCGCGCGTTCTATCTTCCCAAACGTACACGAGCTTTTCGATTTGGCCGATTGGCATTCTCGACATGGATGAGTTGTGATTTGAAGTGTACATTACAACCTCGCACTTTCCAAAAGAGGGATCGTTCTTGAATGTCTTATCAGTGGGTCGTTCAACATCTGGCGCATCGATCTCCAAAGATGGAAAACGGTTGTCGAAAACAGCCAAATCGTAATTTCGATCGAATTCCGCTCCTCCAGGGCACAATGGGCACGTATTTGTGGAAGGTTGAACGGGTCGTTTTTGTCTGTCTGAAGATACCAAAACCCATTCATCTGTTATGGGATTATGTCGCAATTCCATCATGATTCATCACTTCCGTAATAGTGAAAATCTCTACCGTCTTTCTTTTTTTCATCCTCTCGCACCACTTTTCTTTTTCCCCGATGCAAAACCATTAATATCGAATGTGGGTTAACACTTTGCGAATCAAATAGATTTGCCTCTTTCATAGATGGATACGAAACGAAGAATCCATCTATTTTTTCGTTTAAAAGATTTGAGAAATTTTCGATCTTGACATTCCACAAAGAATCTGAGAGGTTGACAAATGATATGAGATCGCCGTTTATCGTTTTTTTAGAGAGGATAACGTACCTCTCAGTGTCTATGAATTTCACATGTGAAATTCCGCTTCTAAAGTTCAAAGCGCTCTTTAAAAAGCACACATCATCTTTGGATAGTACGGAAAGTTTATCGCTTTCCAAAAAATGGCCGTTGAGCAAAGCAGAAGTGTACACATTCACCATTCTTTCATCACGATTTAGCTCTGTATCGTTTGATCTTGCCATAACACAATCCGGATCGTTTGTCCACCATACATCGTTCATGAAATTCCTTGTCAGAGCGTTTCTTATCGAATATTTGGCGTTTGGCTTTCCAAGATCTGCATCATTCCAATAAGGTGCCGTGTCCGCGCCTATTCTCATCGAATCCACATATCCAACGGAGGGAAGAAGAGGCGCTCCACAGCCAAGGATGTGAGACTCTCCAACGGCTTTTCTTATCGTTTCAATTCCCATCCTGTAAGCTTCAACTGGAGTAACGTTGAGATAACGCTTGCCCAGAATCATCGCTGCAAAAAGAAAATCTATTTTGAAAAAATCAAAGCCGTAATCTTTAAGAGCGGAAAAAATATTTTCTAACCATCTTTGCGCATCTGGATTTGTCGTATCAAGCGCGTATATCTTTTTATTCCAATTCTTATAAGCAAGCAAAGGATCATCGTTTTCATTTTTTACAACCCAATCTGAATGTTCTTTGAAAAGTTTTGAGCTTTCTGAGACGCTGAAAGGCGCCGTCCATATTCCGGCGATCATCTCATTCTCTCTAACTTTTTTTGCCAAGAATTCAAGTCCATTTGAAAATTTTTCGTTTGTTTCTAACCAATCGCCTATGTCCGCTTCATAACCATCGTCTAATTGGAATAGCTCGTAATTTAAGTTAAGTGTCTTCGAAAGCTCCATTTCTTTGATGAAACTTTCTTGAGAGATATCAAGGTAATAATGATACCAAGAAGACCAACCAAAGACGGGTTTTCCGGTTTTCGGTTGATTGAGATCTGCTACCCTTTTGGCATACTCATTTAACGTTTCTTCAAGCGACTCATATTGGCTAAACCATAAAGTTCCCAATTCGATTTTTTCACCTGGCTTTAATTCTTTCCCGACGTAAACTTTTATCTTGATAATCCCATTTTGCCACAAAAAATAAGGATGAACGGCTTCAGACGAAAGGAATCCTGCGAATTCTTTGTCCGTTGCGATGAAATAATCGGAAACTATACCGTTTTTGAACTCCTCTGGTATCGGAGTCGCCATGAAACCAAGCTGAGATTTCATGTTCGATATAGATGCGAAAATCTTTTCGGGCTTTACAAACGTGCACAGCCCCCATGATTGAAAGTTGTTCATAAAAAGGCTTTCAGAAGAGTCGAATTCTCCGAGTTCCATTTCTTCAACAAAATTTGAAGTGTTAGAAAGATTTTTCAAAGAAAATTCAGCTTTGAAACCGTTGTCTTGAGCTACATTGGCGCTTATCTTCAAATTCTCATGATTCTTTGAAATATCTCCAATTTTGATATCGTGATCGAGTATTTTCAATGGAAGTCCTCCCAAATGGAATTTTGTATTTCAGGTAAAAAATAGGATGGCATCAACAATGATTATGCCAAGATATTGCTATAAATTCATTCCTGTATCCTTAAAAATTGAAACAGTCTCATTTTTCAAACAACCATTTCTTCGTATTTCTCCACATCCATTTTCAAGTATCTTCTGCCTGTGATCCATTCTTCATTTTGACTGATCAGAACTGAACTCAACAGCCTTATTAAAGAACCAACGATTGGAAATACTTTATAACTCCTAATGTGCGTGAAAGTAACAAGCTTAATTTGAAAGAAAAGTAATTTGCTGAAAAAGTGCATCAACTCTGAAAAATTGACAATAATCATTATAAACTTCTGTTGAACCTATGAATCTAGAATTCCATACAAATATGATCGCCCATTCGAGACCATTAAAGATTTAAAAAGAATTCTGATTCGCTCAGTATGACTGCTAAGTTAAGTTCTTAAAGCTCACGCACGTTGAGAGTTTATAAGTATAGTTTTTTATCACTATCATATAATAAAAACAGTACTAAATTTCTTCATCCATTTGTGCTATCACGCACTATCAATTCTGCTTCTAAAACGATTTTATTTTCAGGATTCAAAAGAAGCTCAAAAGAAAGCCTACCAATAGTTCCTTTCTTCATCTTCATCGTCGTCAAACTTGGTGTGATTAACGATGAATAAGAAATATCATCGTAACCGATAACCTTGACATCCTCAGGAACTCTTAGATTTGATTTCTTTAAAGCTTTTAAAACACCAAAAGCCATCAAATCGTTGTACACAAATACTCCATCGAAATTTACACCACTTTTTATAAGATCTATCGTAGACTCATAACCACCATCAATTTCTATTCCACCTGTTTTTATTAAGGATGGATCGATCTTCATTTCAGCTTCTTTAAGAGCTCTTATGTATCCTTCACATCTTTCAATAGATGCCGTATTATACGGTTGTGCCCCTATAAATGCAATATTCTCACACCCTTTTTCAATTAAATGCATAGTTGCATTGTAACCACCTTGTACTTCATCACTGTAAACCATTGGAGCAAAGCCTTCGAATTCCTTGACATGTCTTCCCATCACAACAAATGGTATCCTTAGCCTTTTTAATTCATACAAATCATCGTATCCTTCTTGATTCGGCGCTATCAACAAACCATCAACTCTTCTTTCAAGAAGCATGCGAATTCCCTCTACTTCTTCTTGATAGTTCCTATTAGTATTTACAAGTATTACGTGATATCCGCGCTCCTTAGCTGCTGATTCTACACCCTTTAAAATTTCCGCCCAAAATGGATTAGCATTGTCTTCAACTATCACACCAACAATAAGGGTTTTCTGGCATTTCAAAGACAAAGCAGATCTATTGGGAACATATCCAAGTCTTTTCGCAACTTCAAGTACTCTTTGACGTGTATCTTCATTTATATCCGGTTTGCCATTCAGCGCCCTTGAAACGGTATTTACAGAAACACCTGCGACTTTTGCTATTTGTTTGACCGTTATATAACCCGTTTTAATCCTCCTAATCGATACCGGTATCGTTACCGACAACTATTTGTATCATTTTATCATACAAATTGCAAATCCATTTTGAGACATTTTAAGATGATCTTAACCGTTGTCAACCATTCATAAACCATTATCTTGTTCATCCTTAAAATATCTTCTTTTTTTGTCATTTCACAAAATGTATTTTAAAATCCATCTTTTTTCTTTACCAACCTATTTTGAAGAAAACCCCGCCTTTTATACGACAAGATAGTTCACAGTCAATTTGAGATGTTAGAATAATGTTACAAATATTTTTGCTGAAAAGTTCATTTATAAAAAATCTTAAAGTAATAAAAATGTTCTAAATCCATAATAATACAAGATTATAATGATTTTATATTCGTCAAGTTACTTTTAATTTAACAGGAGGTGGATTGGATTGAGTAAAGAATCTAAACATGGAGGGTTAGTTAGAAGTTTGGGGATTGTTGGGATACTTGCGTTGGCACTTGACAATGTTATAGGTGGAGGAATTAATTACATATCTGTCCAAGTTGAAGGAAAAGTTCCAGGGATAGGTATGTATGTTCCTCTCGTGATGTTAATAGGCGGCATAATAGCATTTTTCATCTCTATAAACTATTCCTACTTGGGCTCGGCAATGCCAAGAGCAGGTGGAGAATATGTCTGGGTTAGCCGTGGATGGAACGGCCTACTTGGATTTCTGTCTTCTTTTTCTTTTTGGGTGGCCGAAGCTACGGCAGCTGCTGCAGTCGTATTTATAGATCCAAAGTTTTTTGGCACCGCTTTCAATCAAATAGGGATGACATCTGCTGGTGCGTGGGTCGATTCAACTGTGGGCACTTTAATTATAGGACTTGCTATCATATGGTTGGTATGGCTATTTCATATGATAAGCGTCAAAGCGGTTGGATGGGCATCGATAATTTTGATGATTATGATGTTGTCTGGTGGATTTTTTATCGTGTTGTATGGTTTTATGGGGAACCCACATGACTACGCGTCTGTTTTGAAAGCAAATGGTATTAACATGCAGAAGTACATCACCCTATCTCAAAAGACGATACCTACTTCTTCAGCCTCGGCAATTCCAAAGGCACTATTTTTACTCTTCTTCGCTTTCATAGGTTTCACCGCAATGTCTCAAGCAAGTGGAGAAACCAAAAAACCAAAAAAGACGCTTTTGATAGTTTTCCCATTGGCAATAGGCATAATAACGACCTATTTCATTCTTTACTCTTTGTCCGTATTTCACACAGTCCCATGGCAATACATTAGCGGCCAAATGATAGCAGGGCATGCCTCTCTCATAAATGGCCCAGCGCTTTTGGGATATATGATGCCGTCAGGATTGGCAGTGTTTGTCACTTTGATGGTAGCAGCCGCATTGTTTAACGATCTGCCTCCAATACTTCAGGCTCTAACACGGCTCTTTTATTCTTGGGGAGTCGATGGAATATTACCCAAAAGCCTTGGAAAGACAGATAAAAGAGGCGTACCTGCGATATCTATAACGATAAACACGATCATAATAACGATCTTCTTTCTTTTAACGATATGGTTTGGTTGGGCAAATGAAATATCCGTTACGGTCGCGGCCGCGATGTTCATGTACATAACGGTTGGAATATCATCCCTAACGTTTTCAAAGCATGCTCCAAAACTCGAAAAAGAATCCGGCATGCATAAAAGCATCTTCGTGGTCATATCGGCAGTTATAACGATTCTCGCATCCAGTTGGCTTTTCATTCAAGGAATAATATCCAACATTCACGAGGCTTGGTATCTTCAATCCATAATTCAATGGCTTATAAGCATGGGAATAGCGTTGTTGATTTACTACTATGGTGTTAAAAGTGTTAAAGAAAAGGAGGGAATATCTTTGAATACAAAGTTCAAAGAACTTCCTTCTGGAAAAGACTGACTATAAAAGATTTTTTCATAACACATAAGAGGCAGACGTGATTTCTGCCTCTTATGTGTTATTGAGTTTGCAAATTAATCTTAAGTTAAATGATTATGCTGATCCAGCTTACAAAATTTGAATTTTTCTTATCATACTTGTAAAATAATAGTATTTTATACTAACAAAAAAAGAAGTTGGTAAGCTGAAGAGCCGGAAGACTCTTCAATTGATCTTAATACCATTTAAACTAACGAAGAAAAACCAGTCGTACGTTCAGCCTTCAAGAGAGCTTTTTTGAAAAATTTCAAACCGATGACTATGGAAAAGATCGAAAAAAGTGAGAGCATTATCAGATCGATTGCGACATTTTTATCGGAAAAGCTTGCCCCGTTAATCGCTATCCGTCTTACAGCATCAAACGCGTAGGATTGAGGAAGTATGTATGACACCCACCTGACACTTTTGGGAAAAAGAGAAATGGGATAATACAAGCCAGAGAAAAGCTGAGCGAGAACGCCCAATGTCCACGTAAAAGGTTCTCTTCCTTGCTTTACTTCTAAAAAAAAGAAATTAGATGCCCCAATTAATCCAGCTCCAAAAGAGAAGCACGTTAACAGCAAATACATGATCGCCAAATTTATAAAAGAATAAGGAAAAACCAAATCAACTTTGACGATGAATATGAATGTGAAAAGAAAAAGAAGTGTTGTCATGGTTTTCAACAGAAAATTCCAGAGCATCTCACCGTAGATATAAGTTTGAATGCCATTCGAAGGTGTGGCGTATATTTCGAGTCTTTTCTCCCAAAATGCTGTGGATAGAGATTTGAAAGGTGTCAGAAGAAAAGACTGAGAGCTTTGAAAGAAGATAACACCTAAGACCACGTAAGATACGTAATTTCCTCCAAATTCTTTGAAAGTGTCCGATGAAAACCCTTGAATGAAATAAGCGATGAAGAACCACACGAAAATGGTCACGTATCCTTTCACAATCTCAAGCGCGAGATTTGACGGATAATATCTTAAAGCTTTGAATTCTATCCAAGCAAAAGAGAATATCGCTCTCATCTTTGTCATCTACGAGATCACCTTTTTGAAAATATTCTCCAGCGTTAATCTCTTAATCTCTACATCCATTATTTCTCCATATTTTTTGACGGATTCGATGATCTCAGAGATTTTTGAATTAACCTTTTCAACAGAAAAGATGAGTTTGAATTCTTCTCCAACTTTTGATACGCCCACATCGTATATTCTTTCCAATCTTTTCACACCCGACGCATCGAATTTTCCGATGATGATGATCTCTTCGCCATCCGTAAAAGTGCTCCTCAATTCTTCAACACTCCCAATGGCTTTCACCTCTCCGTTGTCCATGATCATCACTCTATCACATATTTCTTCTGCTTCTTCTATGAGATGGGTTGTCATGAAAAAAGTTATTCCAAATCTGTTTCTTAAATCGACTACGAAATTCCTTATCATCTTGGCTGCTTCCATATCAAGTTTTACCGTTGGTTCGTCTAAAAAAACAAGTTCGTGCTTTACAAGCAAAGCTCTGGCTATTGCCAATCTTTGACGAGTTCCGGCAGATATTTCCATCGCCCATGCGTCTTCAAATTTAACAATATCGAGTGCTTCCATGACTTCATTCACGGAATTATTCACCTCTTTTGTGGGTATCCCGTAAACAGTTGCCCAAAAGAGAAGATTTTGCCTCACCGTTAAAACGGGATCCACACCTATATCTGCCGTGGGGGCAACCAAGGAAACACTTGCCCTTATCTTGTCAGCATCTTTTATAACGTCGTATTCCAAAACCTTTCCTTTTGCCGAATCTGGTATCAACAGACCAGCCATCACCTTTATCAGGGTTGTTTTTCCAGCACCATTTTTTCCAAGTAACCCAAAGATTTCACCATTTTCAACACACACGTCTATACCTTTAAGCACTTCTATGCTTTTCTTTCTCTTTCCATAGGATTTTTTAACCCCGACCAAATTTATTATTGCCATCTTGTCAACGTCCCTTCTCTTCTTGCTTTTTGTATTCCCAAATAATAAAGGTAAAAGCCAAGTGGAAATAGGACAACGCTCATCAAAACTAAAATTATGGTATCAACAGCGATGGGTGAAAAATTCAAGACGTACTGCAAAGGCAAAACCGGTTGAGTTAAAGATGCACCAGGAAGCAATGCCCTTCTGAAAAGATCGAGCGCGTACGTATGTGGAATAAAGGAAGCCAGAATTTGAAGATACTGTGGAAGCACGTTAACGGGGTAATAATATCCTCCGACAAGTGCTATCACAACATCTTGTAGAATGAAACTTATCGGTTCGCTTCCCCTTTTGAAATTCAAAAGATAAAAGGACGATGCGCTTATCATACCTATTCCGAATGTGGATAACCCTATTAGCACGACTCCCAAGATCACGTAAAATGGTACTCTGAAAGCGAAGCTTGCGCCAAAGAAAAGCCATCCAAAAAGAAACGCGAGACCGACTCTTGGGTAATCGTCTATGACGGATTTGAACATCACTCCGATCACAGGTGTGAAATAGGAAAGAGGGCTTAACATGTAAAGATCCATCGTGCCGTTCCAATATATCCTGGCGACTCTTGGAAATGGATCGCCGAGGTTGGTGTAAGAGATGTAGTAAATCGAAAGCCCTATCACGACAAAGGAAACGTAATTCGTTCCGTAAGCACCCATGGAATGATGACCGACAAGGAGAGATATGAGGAAGAAGATGGACGTGTTTATGAAAACATCTATTATCCACGTCCAGATATTCACCCTGTAAGATGTCCATATTATCATTTCTCTCTTTGAGAAAGCCCAAACGGCTCTTAACTCATTCGCGAAGCTACTCATTTACAAACCTCGCATAAACATCTGAGATACTTGGAGAATCCCTTGTGATGTTATGAATAACGATCTTTTTGTACAAGAGGAAGGTTATGAAATCATTCAAGCTCCCCTTCAGCGTAAATCGTAATTTGAGTTTTTTATTTCCAAGTGAAAAGGCATCGATGATTCTGATCGTTTCGTTAAAATCGGAAAGGTCTGCATTCGAAAGCTCTGCTTGGTAGATCCGTCCCGTTGAGAATTCTTTCAAAAGGATTTGAGGTTTTGAGACGATCAAAGATTTCCCGTTTTTTATGATCATAATACGATCGGCATAACCTTTGAGTTCTTTTGGATCGTGAGATGAGAAGATGATAGAGTGGTTTTTCTTAAGTTTTAGCACGAAGTTCCACATCTTTTCTTTTGCGAATGGATCTAAAGAAGTTGTTGGTTCGTCCAAATAGATTATAGGGCGATTTGCTATGAATCCACGAGCGATGGTTAACATCTGTCTCATCCCGGCACTAAGCTGCGGAATGGTTTTTCCAACATACCCAACCATTCCAAGTGACTCTATCACATCATCAAGGGCCGTTTTTGCTTCCTTTCTAGGAATTTTGAGGAGATCGGCGTAGAATAGTAAATTCTCATATGCCGTGAGTTGCCATTCAAGACCCATCCATCCAGATGTAGAAACATAGGCTATTTTATCTTTTACCTTTTCATGATCATCTAAGAGGTCGTAGTTCAGGATTTTGGCATTCCCAGATGTTGGGTAAAGTAAACCGCTGAGAAGCTTTATGAGAGTCGTCTTTCCAGCACCATTTGGGCCAATTATTCCGAAGATCTCTCCTACTTCCACAGAAAAAGAAAGATCTCTCACGGCAACGATCTTTCTCATCTTTTGAGTTCTAAGCTTGAAGATGTTTTTCACCCACAACCCCGGGCCTCTTTCTTTTACCCCACGCACATGTGCCTTTGCATCGTCGGGTACCGTTTGATAGATCTTTGTAAGAGAGCTTGTTGAAATGGCGTACAAAAAAATCACCTCATCACGAACGATGACGAATGTTTCATAAATTGACGATCAAATTAGAAAAAGTTCGCAATACGAATTATATCATAAAAAAGACCCCGTTTTCTATTGAAATGGAGTCTTTTCGGTAACCTATAAAGCTTGTATTTAGAGTGTATTATCTTTCATTTTCAAGATGAAAAAGCCTATAAAAGCCATAGAATAAAGCAAAAGCGAGCAAGGACCCAGTTATATCCACGAGTACATGCTGCTTAAGGAATATAGAGATCATTTTTTCATACTTAACCATCGGTCTTTTATGCTAAAATAAATATGGAAAGATGATGACCGAATAATTTAGAAGGCATTTGTCATGTTTTCAAAGGAGCTCTCAAGTTATTTGCATGCCTTCTAAATAACTTTTTTCGATCCTTGAAAGAGCGAGATCGGATTTCAGAATCATATAAAACTATATTTCACATGGGAGGTCTTACTTATGTACGATGATTTCTACTTTCAACCTGATGCACCTGATCCGGTCTTGAATGATGAGAAGGTGATGGCTCTTGTTCACCAGTACGTTCCAGGTGCGAAAGCCGTAACCGATGTCGATGAAACCGGTGGCGAAGCCCGTACCTATGCCATTGATGACGATCTGATTCTTAAAACCCAGCGTCCACAACAGCTACGCCCCAGTACCAGCTTAAGAAAGGAAGTGCTATTTTTACAACAGTTAGAAGATGTGGAAGGCGTTCGCGTACCTAAGGTGATTGGATATGGGCATCCCGAACCGATGGTTGAGTACACTCTTATGACACGCATGCCTGGCATTGCTTTTCGAAATGCAGAACTAATTGGAGAGGCTCGCCAAGAGTCGTTGAAAGAGCTGGGCCGTATGCTGCGACGCATTCACACAATTTCTCAGAAAAAATTGCGTGTGAGTGGCTTGCTCTTTGGCGATCAATCACCTGTGGATGTACGTTGGCGTATGGGTAATGTGTTTAATTATCTGACAGATATGATCCATGCTAAAGGTATAAAATGGGATTATCCGATATCCACAGAAATTATCGGGCGCCGCATGATGTTCACCATGCCAGACACGTGGAAAATCGTAGCCTTGCATTCTAATCCAGGACCGGAGCACGTTTTTGTCGATCCTATCAGCGAAAAATTGACTGGGATAATCGATTTTGGTGACGCATACTTCAGCCATCCGGTCATCGATCTCAGACGCTTTCGTTCACCAGAAGATCGCGCGGCAATCTTGGCTGGATATGGTGAAAGTTCCCCACTTAGCAAGGAATTCATGGCTATATGGAAAATCGCCTGTGTCATTGCGGATATTATCGCAATGGCTCTATCGCCAGAATATAAAGCTGCCGCCACAACCGAGTTGGATCAAATTCTATCTCAAATTTCTGTTCAGCTTTCTTAATTCCACCACGACGTACTACTATGAAATCGCTGCGTGGGAGACATTGGATATTCAAGCTGGAGAAGTCCAGCAAGTGCCAAAACGTCAAATCAGTGGTTTTCTTTAAAGTCAAATTGAGGGTGGAGATCGATCCACCTTTTTTCCTTTTGTACTTGCTCATTTTAAAGGGTAAGTGTCAATAACTCTGACTTTTCGAATCTATCTTTTTTGTATGAAGGGGTGGCTTATGGTAAATTCGTACTCTTGCCATTGTAATCGTTCGATGCTAAAATGTGGTTTGGAGTAACATATCATGCAGATGTGAATGTATGAAATAAGGTGTGTTAGAATGCGTATGATCGGCACGAACAAAAGTCAATTTTAACTGGGAGGGATCAAAGATGAGAATGAAAGGCAAGACTGTGCTTATAACCGGAGCGGCAAGTGGAATAGGTTTTGCCATGGCTAAAAGGTTCATAGAGGAAGGTGCTGTGATCGCCGCATGCGATTACAACGAAGAAGCGCTTGAAAGGGCAAAAAAAGAAATGGGCGACTTTTATCATCTTTATAAGATGGATGTTTCTAAGCACGATGAAGTGAAAGAAATGGTCAAGAAGATCATCTCTGATTTGGATAAGATAGACGTGCTTGTTAACAACGCCGGCGTAACCAAGGATAATTTTTTGGTGAAGATGCCAGAAAATGATTTTGATGCGGTAATAGCTGTCAATTTAAAAGGTGTGTACAACATCACTAAAGCGGTTGTTCCCTACATGATGGAGCGAAAAAGCGGTGTGATCCTCAACGCGTCATCCGTGGTTGGAATTTACGGAAATATAGGCCAGACTAACTATGTGGCATCAAAAGCTGGTGTCATAGGCATGACCAAGACATGGGCGAAAGAATTCGCAAGGTATGGAATTCGTGTTAATGCCATTGCACCAGGGTTTATAAAAACACCGATGACTTCCAAAGTACCACAGAAAGTTATAGATCACATGAATTCAAAAACTCCACTTGGAAGAATGGGAGAAGCGATCGAGATAGCAAATGCTTATCTTTTTCTTGCATCGGACGAAGCGTCATATATAACAGGGCAAGTGCTTGGTGTTGATGGAGGATTGGTTGTCTGATTTTATATATATTTGTGAGGAGGAATTGAAATGAGGAGAAAAGTATACGTACTTGGTGCAAAAAGAACAGCAATAGGAACACTGGGAGGAAGTGTAAAAGGTGTACCAGCTTCTAAGCTTGGCGCTCAAGCCATAAAAGCCGCCATAGATCAGGCGAGCGTTGATCCTAAGGAAATAGATGAAACCATAATGGGGAATGTCCTGATTGCAGGTCAAGGTATGGGTCCTGCCAGACAAGCGTCGATTTATGCTGGTATTCCCGTAGAAGTACCTGCTTTCACAGTGCATATGGTTTGCGGCAGTGGGATGAAGGCCATGATGATAGGTGCAACTGACGTAATGTCGGGAGAAGCGGATCTGGTCGTAACCGGCGGAATGGAAAGCATGTCGCAGGCACCTTACCTTGTTCCCGCGAAGACAAGATTTGGAGCTAAATTCGGTGATATGAAATTAACAGATCATATGGTTTATGACGGTCTTACCGATGTCTTCAACCAAGTGCATATGGGAATAACCGCTGAAGAAATAGCAAAACGGTTGAGCATTTCTCGTGAAGAGCAAGACGAGCTTGCACTTGAAAGTCAAAGCAGGGCAAAAAAAGCCATTGGAAATGGGAGATTCAAAGATGAAATAGTCCCAGTTGAAGTAAAAGAAAGAAAAGAAATCAAGATCTTCGATACTGACGAATGTCCGAGAAAGACAAGCGCGGAAAAGCTCGCTAAATTAAGACCAGCCTTTCAAAAAGATGGCACCGTAACGGCGGGGAATTCTTCTGCAATAAGCGATGGGGCAAGTTCAATTATTTTGGCAAGCGAGGATTACGTGAAGGCACATGGATTGAATCCACTTGCGGAAATCATCTCATGGGGACAAGGAGGGGTCGATCCGATCGTCATGGGACTTGGACCGGTTCCAGCTACAGATAAAGCCTTGAAGAAAGCAAATCTCTCCTTTAAAGATATAGAATTATTTGAAGCCAACGAAGCCTTTGCCGTTCAAACGTTGGGAGTGATGAGAAAATGGCAAGAAATGTACTCCGTGACAAAGGATTATATGATGGAAAGATCAAACGTCAACGGAGGTGCAATAGCACTTGGACATCCTATTGGATGTTCGGGGAGTAGGATCACGGTAACACTCCTTTATGAAATGATCAAGAGAGATTTAGAGCTTGGTCTTGCCACTTTGTGTATAGGTGGAGGAATGGGAACCGCCGTGATTGTGAAAAGAATTTAAATCAAGGTAAGTGTTGAAAGGAGAAAAAAGTGAAAATAATTCAAGCGATCGAGGTCGTCGACCTAATCGGTGACGGTTCTACGATAATGATAGGTGGATTCCTCGGGTGTGGTTCTCCTGATGGCATAATAGATGAGCTTATTTCAAATAGAAAGAAAGCGTTCACGATCATAACGAATGATACAGCTTTTCCTGACAAAGGTGTGGGAAAACTCATCGTTGCCAGGGGTGCAAAAAAAGTGATTGCTTCCCATATAGGCACAAATCCAGAAACTCAAAGGCAAATGATAGAAAAAGAAATCGAAGTGGAACTTGTTCCTCAAGGAACGCTTGTGGAAAAGATTCGTGCTGGAGGCATAGGTTTGGGTGGAATACTTACTCCAACGGGTGTTGGGACAACTGTTGAAAACGCAAAGCAAAAAATCACCGTTGATGGAAAAGATTATCTGCTTGAACTGCCACTAAGAGCTGATTTTGCTTTGATAAAAGCTAAGCGTGCCGATTATTATGGCAACTTACAATTTGCTCTTACCGCAAGAAATTTTAACCCGATCATGGCTTTGGCAGCCGATAAAGTCATCGTTGAAGTTGAGGAAATCGTGCCTGTTGGAAGCATTTCACCAGATGATGTCCATCTATCAGGTGTTTTCGTTGATTACGTAATTGTTGGAGGACGCAAATGATGAAACCTAAAGAGCTTATAGCAAGACGCATTGCCTTAGAACTGAAGAATGGTGAACTTGTCAATCTTGGGATCGGAATCCCAACGCTTGTGGCCAATTACATACCAAATGGTGTGCAGGTTTTTTTTCAATCTGAGAATGGAATCATAGGAATGGGGCCTTTACCAAAAGCAGGCATGGAAAACCCAGATTTAACCAATGCAAGTGGATTGTACGTAACTTCTTTGCCAGGTGCCGCGATTTTTGACAGTGCCATCTCTTTTGGAATTATCCGTGGAGGTCATTTGGATGTAACCGTTCTTGGGGGACTTCAAGTGGATGAACATGGTTTGTTGGCAAACTGGATGATACCGGGCAAAAAAGTGCCAGGAATGGGTGGAGCCATGGATCTCGTTACAGGCGCAAAGAAAGTCATGGTGGCGATGACGCACACTGCAAAAGGGAGATCTAAAATCGTAAAAAAATGCAACTTGCCTTTGACATCTATAAGATCAGTGGATCTAATAGTAACAGATCTTGCCGTGATAAAACCCACAAAGGAAGGCTTGATTCTCAAAGAAATTGCTCCTGGTATTAGCGTTGAATACGTAATCCAGCAAACAGATGCGCATCTCATAATTCCCGAAAAGGTTCCAGAGATGTCTTTGAATTAACACTTATCACATACTCTTAATGTGTGTCAGCTTTAAGAAGTTAATCGAAGCGCAAAAAGGCATAGCGGAGATGAGAGCCTTTTGCTTTTTTTCACTCTCTTTTTCTGGTAGAATTGTTGGGAAAAGGAGGAATTGGAAGTGCATGCTAAAGCTTTCTGGAGTTTGGTGAAGGAGTACACCGTAATTTCTATTGGAGATTTCATAACTGCCGTGGCAGTTGTATCATTTCTTATACCTTACAACATTGCTGCGGGTGGTGCGAGTGGACTTGCAATAGTGCTCCATGGATTTGTGAATTTTCCTGTGGGTGTATGGATGTACATAATAAATGGAATATTAGTTGGATTTTCTTTGGTTTTTGTCAGTGTGGACTTCAGTTTTAAAACCATATATTCAACCTTTTTGCTCTCCTTTTTTGTGGATTTTATGAGTAGAATCATCGCTTTTCCCACTTACACAGGTGATAATTTGATGCTTGCCACCATATTTGGAGATATTATAGCGGCATTCGGTATGGCATTGGCTTTTTCACAAAATGGGAGTACTGGCGGTACGGACATCATTGCGAAGTTCATGAATAAATTTTTATCCATTCCGTTAGGCCAGGGAATACTCATCGCAGATGTTTCGATCGGCATTTTAGCTGGATTCAAGTTTGGGCTTAACATTGGAATGTATTCCATCTTGGCTATCATTTTGAACGGCTTAACAATCGATTTTCTCATGCGCGGTATGGAAATGTCAAAACAGGTTATGATCCTATCGGAAAAGAGCGAGGAAATCGCAGATTACATAATGAAAAAACTTGAACGAGGCGTTACGTATATACCGACAACGGGAGGGTACACCGAAATAAATAGGAGAATGATCATAAGTGTGGTAAGAAGAAGAGAACTTTCAAATTTGCTTCGTGCCGTCAAAAAAATAGATCATCATGCCTTCATCGTGGTAGGTGAAATTGAAAAAGCATATGGTGAAGGATTTAGCGACATAAAGAAATTTTAATTGGATGGAGGATGTTGTGAAAATTACAGCGCTGGTAGTTACCTACAACAGATTAGAATGGCTTAAGAAAAACGTCTTTGCCATTTTAAATCAATCAAGGAAGCCGGATGAATTCATCATAATAGACAATGCGAGTACAGATTCAACATATGAATTCTTGAAAGAGCTTCAATCCAAAGAAAAACATGTTGTCATCAAAAGATTAAATGAAAATCTTGGTGGATCTGGAGGATTTTCATTTGGCCTAAAAGAAGCAATAAGCCGTGGCGCTGACTGGGTGTGGATGATGGATGATGATGCGCTTCCTTATTCTTCAGCGTTGAAAGAATTGGAAAAAGTTTTAAACATCGCTGATGAAAAAGTTGGAGTGGTGCTTAGCAAATTGGTTAAAGTTCCAAATGCCCTTCCGAAAAACAAAATTGGCCGCGCAAAGATCGGTACATTCGTTGGATTCACCGTTAGCTCGCAAACGGTGAAAAAAGTAGGTTTGCCAGATGCCGGATTTTTCATATACGCCGATGACTATGAATACTCTTTACGTATCCGAAAAAAAGGCTTTCAAATTCTGAAATCGCATTCAAGCCTTATCGAGCATAAGGATTGGATAAAACAAAGAAGATTGTTTCGATTTCCATTTTCAAAGCCATCCATTCCACCATGGAAGGTCTACTACATCTTTCGAAATGCGTTGAATGCTACCAAACAATCCAAGCTGATCCATCTTGCTCTTAAAGGATACTTCTTTGTAGATCGCTACATTTGGGGATATGTAAACCCTTCTACGAAAGCGTATGCTTTTCATGGATTTGAAGACGGATTAAAAGGTGTTGAAGGAAAAGTGGTCGATCCAAGGAATCCACCATGGAAGTGAAAAATGAAGGCCAAAGAAAAAAACTTTTGAGAAACCTTGGAGTTGCTCTTTTATCGAGTTTCTCTGTGGTTGCAATGATCTTGATATTCTCCAAAGGAGAGGGCGTTTTCAAGATCATCACCGAATTTCCGCCAATTGAAATTTTCGTGGGTTTTTCATTGTTTTTCTTGATATTCATAATTGATTCCTTAAGAACCATCGTTTTGTCATTTTTTTTAGGAGAAGAAGTCTCATGGAGTGTGGCAATAAGGAATGCCATTTTAGGTTACTTTTTTACATACATAACCCCTTTTTCGGCTGGAGGGCAACCGTATCAAATTTATCATTTATCTAAATGGCATGTTAGTGCCGAAAATTCCTCTGCCATTATTTTGACACGATGGAGCAACATGTTGATATTTCTCTCGATTTCTTCGCTACTTTTGATGAAGAAATATCTTCCTTACATCCAAGTTGGAATACCTTTGGTAAGTGAAGCCTTATGGATTATCATAATCCTCAGTGTTGCTTTTTCATTGGGAATGGTGATATTTTTCCTTGTTCCAAGATTTGGCATGGAAATGGTGATGTATTTGAAACGGTCTAAGCTCATCAATTGGATTTTTAAACTGCTCAAAAAGGATTCATCGAAAGTTTTCGACGGATTTTCTGATAAAATGATGAATTTCTACAATTCTATGAAATTCATATGGGCAAAAAAACCTTGGCTTGTCATCTTTGATGGTGTTATGGGGATTTTAGATCTTACGGTGCTCTATTACATACTTTACCGAGCAATAAATGTTTCATCTAAGAGTGTCGGAATACCATTTCAACTTTCATTTTGGAACTTAAGCGCCCTGTTCATATTGTTGTCTTTCGTCGTTTATTACGTCCCAACACCTGGTTCTTCCGGAGGAGTGGAAGGAGGATTTTATGCGGTTTTATCCGTATATGGAAGTTCTTCTGCCATAATGGCGGGAATACTTGCATGGAGGCTAGCTACCTATTACCTTCCGATAGTATTAGGATTTATAGTGATGTTTATCGAGATGAAGCTATCTCCTAAATCTGCATCCTCATAATTTCACGATATGATTCGACTATCTTGTTTCTAACTTCTGTTGTAAGCTGCAGCATTATGTCCGCTTTTTCCGCGGCTATTATGACCGAATGAATGTCAGAAGTCTTACCTGTGGCAAAGTCCTCTCCGAGTTTTTCTGCTTTTTTCACGGTAGAATCTACTTTGTTGATCGCCTGCTCTAAAACTTTTTTGAACTCCCCACCAGCACCGTTTTTCGACGCACCAATTTTAACGCCACTTGTCACAGACTTAATGGGCCCTATCGGATTGATCGGACTTGTCAATTACATCACCTCCCAATTTGTACTGCTGAACTTGCCATGGCCTTCACATTGCTTATCACCGTGGCATTTGCTTCATAACTTCTTTGAGCCGCTATAAGATCAACCATTTCGCGTAAAACGTTGACGTTAGGCATTTTGACGTATCCATCTGGTCCAGCATCCGGATTGGATGGATCGTAGATTTTTTGGAAAGGAGATTGATCTTTTGCGATCTTGACAACTTCCACACCTTTTCCAACGACCCCGTTGACAGTCCTTTCAAGGCGCTCGGCAAATATGGGTATTTCACGTCTGTAAGGTCCTCCTTCTTCAGTACGAGTGGTGTTAGCATTTGCTATGTTGTTTGAAATCACGTCCACTCTAAGCTGTTGAGCCGTCATTCCGGAAGAAGATATATCAATCGCGCTGAACAGCGACATATTTCACTTCACACTCCCTTCAAAACATCAGTATATCTCTTGAAATTCATAGAGGCAAGTTGAGTCAAGACTTCATATCTTATGGTGTTTTTAGATAAGAGAGCCATTTGAGTATTCACATCCACATTATTTCCATCATTACTTATGAATGTGGAAAGATCTTTTACAACTTTTGCCGTAACACGTACCGGATCATCTTTGACTTCTGCCATCACGTAACTCGCTTTGAAATTTGGCGTGCTGGCATTGGCAATGTTGTTGGATATAACCTGTGCGTTAAGGACCGCCACGTTCATGGCACTTTCAAGTACATTCATCTTTTGAAACATCAAACTCGCCTCCGAAGTATATTTCTATGCTTGCATTCGATCTTCCCATACACGTTTTCCATCAAATCTCAACATTGCCGCATTCACTTTGGGATAGTCAAGGTAGCGATCGTTCGTCAGTATACACGATGAAGCTATTCTCGCAGCTTCAAGTATTTTTTCGTCAGCTGGCGAATGAAATGAAACGCGAAAGTCTTTTTGAAAATTTTCTTCAAATATTCTTTTTTGAGAACCTCTTAATTTGTAGATGAAATTGGCATCGAATATCATCCGAAATGGCCAAGGAACCCTCTTCATTTTTCCTATAAGTTCAAATGCAATGAATATGTTATCAAGATCTGGATACGGTAAGTTAACCATTGCCACATTGCTTCCATCCACGACAAGTTGTTCACTACGCGGTCTTAGAAGCACACCCTTTACATATGGATTAACTATCGAATCTGCAACTCTTCTTCTGTCTGATGGTAAAAGCCGACGGTATATATCCCTGAAATAATCAACTTTTTTATCTGTGAGAGAAAAGATATCAATTTTTTTGAATTGCCCTACAAGTTCCTTACTTATCGAGTTATCTGAGACACTCTCTTTTCCGTTTCCGAAAAGTACCATGTAAAGGTCCAAAAAATCATCGGCGTATTGTGAATTTCTTTTAATGAAATTTCTCCATCCTTGCAAAAATGATGCGTAACTGTTTGTGGATATACCTTCCTTTTTTGAAATATCAACGGTATTTTCATCCATTGGAAAGTACAGCTTGGGTTTTAGAAGCATGGAAACAAAAGTTATTTTGCAGATCGGAATTCCGGTATTTCTGGATATTTTTTCGGTTTCGGATGGATCCATGTCAAAAAAATTTGCCATCTCTTTCAAATTAGGTGATAACATGGAAAGAGCCCTTTGCATCTTTTTCTTAGACCAGCCACTTTCAGAGTACCTTCTTATGATATTTGCAATGTGAAGAGCGTTCTCTCCCTCTTCAGATAACATCCTATCCATGAAAACCTTAATGGTTTTGCTCAAAGCTTTCACTCCAAAACGGCATCCACAAAATCAGATGCGTTGAAATCTTTTAGATCCTGCATATTTTCACCTATTCCGATCAGTTTCACCGGTATCGATAACTCTTTTTTTATCGAGAAGATCATCCCGCCTTTTGAAGTCCCGTCAAGTTTTGTAAGCACTATTCCAGTTATTCCCACGCTTTTATCAAAAACACGTGCCTGTTGTATGGCGTTTTGTCCTATTGTAGCATCCAAAACGAGTAGCACTTCAGTTGGTTGATTTTCATCGAGTTTTTTGATAACTTTGTGCACCTTTTCAAGTTCTCTCATGAGGTTGCTTTTTGTATGAAGGCGTCCAGCCGTATCGACTATCACCACATCGATTTTGTTGGATATGGCATGATTAAGGGCATCGTAAGCAACCGCGCCCGCATCCGCACCCATTTTATGTGCTATAACCGGTGCATTCACGCGGTTTCCCCACTCTTTGAGTTGTTCTATTGCCGCAGCTCTAAAAGTATCCGCCGCAGCTATTGAAACGCGTTTTCCTTCGTTTTTGAAACGCCACGCAAGTTTTCCGGCAGTTGTCGTCTTTCCGGATCCGTTCACCCCAACAAGCGTGTAGACAGTTGGTGGAACTGAGGAAAATTCAAGACGCTCATCTTTTCCTAAGAGCTCCTGCAAAGTGTTTCTCAAAGTCTCCACCGGATCATCCCTTGAACTTCTAAAGTTTTCGATGATGTAATCAGACGTTTCAGGTCCAACATCTGAAAGTAGCAACAATTCTTGAATTTCTTCCAATTTTTCTGGTGTTATTCCACCCTTCAATATGGATATTGCACGCCCAAAAAAACCTTCCTTGGTTTTCTTTAAACCTTTTTTAAAAAGATTAAATATTCCCATTGTTCTCCTCCGCAAAAGCTCTCATTCCTTCATCTGTACTGAGCACTATCAGTGTTTCTTCCTCAATAAGTGCCGTATCCGCCGAAGGAAATTTTATCGTATTTTCTTCTTTTACAAGCATTACAGTCATCTCATAATGTTTGTTGAGTTGTAAATCTTTTAACGTCTTGCCATGGAATTTTTTAGGGGTTTTAATCTCGTATATTTTGTAATTCCCAGCAACAGGTGCTTTTTCCAAGACGTTGGGCATGGAGAGCTTGTTGGCAAGGTTTATCGCCATTTCTTTTTCTGGATAAACAACCAAGTTAACCCCTATTTTTTCCAAAACTCTACCATGAAGTTCGCTGCTTGCCCTGGCCACTATTTTCGGTATTTTCATGTCTTTAAGTATAAGACTTATCAAGATAGAAGCCTGAACATCTTTTCCTCCAACACTTACTATGGCAACATCAAAATTTTTAACCCCTAAAGCTTCGAGAGCTTCTTGGGATGTGGCGTCGGCTTTGACAACATACGTCAAATCAGAAGAAATATTTTGAACAATGGTATCTGAATTGTCTATGGCTAACACTTCTTTTCCAACATTTTGAAGTGCTTTGGCCAAATTTTTACCAAACTCTCCCAAGCCCACAACAACGTACTGTTTTGACATATAAAACCTCCCTCATCCAATAACGATATCTTCAGTTGGGTAAGAATATAGAGCCATTTTCTTTTTTAGGAATGTGGCAAAAACCGCGATGACTCCCATTCTACCAATGTACATCATCAATATGATCGTCATTTTTCCACCAAAACTCAGTTTTGACGTTATGCCAAGATCAAGACCCACTGTACCAAAAGCACTGAAAACTTCGAACAGTAACGATTTAAACGGCAAGTTAGGATCTGTAATGCCAAGCGTGAACAAGCCAACAAAAAGTACCAGCATACTGAGAAAAAGCACGGCAACGCTTTTCCTGAATGAAACACGTGATATCTTTTTCCCCAAAAAAGCAACTTCATCTTTTCCACGAAAAAATCCAACAGTTCTTAAAAGCAAAGTGGCAAATGTCGTCGTTTTTATTCCACCAGCCGTTGATCCAGGCGAGCCTCCCACGAACATGAGAAAAATTATTATAAGTTGTGCGGAAATAGGTAAGTTTGCAATTGGATAAGTGTCAAAGCCTGCAGTTCTCGGTGTAACAGCTTGGAAAATACTTACCCAGGCTATATTCCCCAAATTCATTTTGTTACGGAAATAGGAATAATTTACAATGAAAAGTATCGAAAATCCTGAAAGAATCAGTAAAGCCGTTGTGGATAGCACGATCTTCGTATTCAACGTCATGCCGTGCCACCTTAGCTTGTTAAATTCTATTTCTGAAATAACGGCAAATCCCAATCCACCTAATATTATCAATGCCATTATGGTAATGTTGATCAAAGGATCGCCAGCAAAATTCTCAAGATTGTTTGAAAAGAGCGAAAAACCGGCATTACAAAATGCAGAAACTGAATGAAATATTGACTGCCACAATGCGTACAGCGGTCTGTTTGGAAAATATTGGTAAAATCTAAAAAAAAGTATCATGGCGCCACTGGTTTCTATGAGAAAAGTATATCTTATCACGGCTATGATCAATCTCAAAATTCCACCATATCTGTTCACATTTAAGCTACTGGCCGCGACTATTCTGTCCCTAAGCGTTATTTTCCTTCCTGAAATCAGCGCAAAAAAAGTGGTAAGAGTCATGATGCCAAGCCCACCAACTTGAATGAGTATGAGAATCACCAACTGCCCAAAAAATGTAAAAGCATTTGGTGTGTTTACCACTATAAGACCTGTGACACACGAAGCAGATGTAGACGTAAAAAGCGCATTGACAGGCGTTATTCCATGTGTTGTTGATATTGGAATCATCAAAAGCACGGTACCTATCCCAATCAACACTGCAAAGGCACCCAACAACAAATATTCCGGTGAAATACGGTTAAGAATGTCGAAAATTTTTTTAACTTTGGTCATGGCCTGTAAGTGTCAAGCATTTCCTTCGCTCTTCTAACAATCTGTTCGTAGCCATCCAAGATATCGACTTTCATGACATCTTCTGAGCTCCTTAATTTCATCTCAACTTTTCCATCTTTAAGAGCTCTTCCAACCGTTATTCTTAAAGGCATTCCAATGAGATCTGCATCCTTGAATTTGAATCCCCCAGATACTTCCCTATCGTCAAGAAGTGTTTCGATGCTTTCACCTTCTAATGCGTCATGAATTTGCGTGCCTACTTCAAGCTGTTTTGAATTTGTACTGTTCACGACTGTTACAACAACTTCAAAAGGTGCTATTGATCTTGGCCAAACGATCCCATACTCGTCATGAAATTGTTCTACAACGGCTGCCAACGTTCGACTTATGCCCCATCCATAACATCCCATGATAAAGGGCTTTCTAGATCCATCAGCGTCAACGTATAGGGCATCTAATTTTTTCGAATACTTTGTCCCAAGTTTGAACACTTGCCCCACCTCGATACCTTTTTTCATTTTCAAGGCCTTACCACACTTCGGACAAGGATCTCCAGATACAACTTTCTTCACATCGATCCACTTGGAAACTTCAAAATCTCTTTCGTGATTGACGTTGATGTAATGATACTCCTTTTTCATTCCTCCAATGACAAAGTTACGCATTTTTTTTACAGACAAGTCAGAAATTAAAGTGCATTTTGCCCCGATCGGTCCAAGATAACCGGTTTGCACTTTGAACGTCTCCATGACCTCTTCTGGTAAAGCTTTTCGTATTGTTTGATCTTTGAAGTATGCTTTTAATTTGGCTTCGTTGATCTCAAGGTCTCCTCTTATGAGAACCATGAAAATGCCATTTCTTCCAGTGTAAACCATCGTTTTCACTATCTTCGATTTACTCACATTCAAAAAAATTGAAAGCTCTTCGACAGTCCGTACATTTGATGTTTTGACAAGCTCATATGGTTTCTCTTTTTCCTTAGATTCCCCGTAATTTGGAAGATATTCAGCCTTCTCATCGGTAGCGGCGTAATTACAATGATCGCAATAAAGTATGTTCGATTCACCGTTTTCGGCAAGAATGGTGAATTCGTGCGAATTGTTGCCTCCAATGGCACCGGTGTCAGCTTCGACGGCAAAGAACTTTAAATCCATGCGCTCACATATTTTAGAGTAAGCTTCGTACATATCTTGGTAAGTTTGATCTAAAGAATTATTCGTGGCGTGAAAGCTGTACGCATCTTTCATTATAAACTCACGACCTCGTAGAAGACCAAACCTTGGTCTAATCTCATCTCTGTATTTGGTGTTTATCTGATAGAGGATAACTGGAAGTTGCTTGTACGACTTCAATTCACCTTTTATCAGTGTCGTGACCATCTCTTCATGAGTTGGGCCGAGCGTGAATTCACGTTTATTTCTGTCTTTGAATTTCATCATCTCAGGGCCGTAATCTTCCCAGCGACCGGTTACCTTCCAAATATCAGACGGTTGCATTATCGGCATGAGTAGCTCTTGAGCTCCTATCGCATCCATCTCTTCGCGAACGATCTTCGTCACTTTTTCAAGAACTCTAAAACCCAGTGGAAGATAAGAATAAACTCCAGCAGCGGCTTTTCTGATGAATCCTCCTCGCACCAACAATTCATGACTTTTCAACTCCGCATCGGATGGAACTTCTTTAAGAGTGGGAGAATAAAATTTTGACCAAAGCAACACACTTCACTCCCTTAACTGTTTTCTATCTTCTCGGCTATCGAATCCATAACCTTGAAGAACTCCGTATCGACTACTGAGAAGAGGTTCCCTTCATCGGAGGTCTCTTCAACCTTTGGTTCAAAAGGTAAAACACCTATACACGGAACTTTGAATTGAGTTTCTATCTCTATTGGATCGGTTTTTCCAAATGGATAAGATCTTTTTCCACATTCGTTACAAAGAAAATATCCGGAATTTTCCACAAACCCTATAATTTTTGTCCCAAGTTGATTGTAATAGGACACGGCACGCGCTGCATCGGCTATTGCCAACTTGTTCGGTGTTGTGATTATTATTGCCCCGTCGAGATCCATATTTTGATTGATCGTCAAAGCCGCATCTCCTGTTCCTGGCGGTAAATCCACGACAAAGTAATCCATCTCAGGCCAATCTGTAAATTGAAGCAATTCGACTATCGCCTTGGTCACCATTGCTCCTTTCCATATAACAGGGGTTTCTGGATCCACGACGTAGCCTAAAGACATGGAATATATTCCGTTCTTTTCATTTGGAATTATTTTGTTTTTTTCTTTGTCAGAACGAGCTGGCTCGCGTATTCCCAACATTCTTGGCACATCTGGTCCATGAACATCCGCATCAAAAAGCCCAACGGTGTGTTTGCGCTGTCTGAGTGCTATTGAGAGGGCTACCGAAAAGGTGCTCTTCCCAACACCCCCTTTGGCACTTAAAACGGCTATTCTTTTCTTTGCACTTGGAACATAATGTTTTTGTTCAACGGTTGTTCCTTTTTCCTGAACCGTGGAGATGTTAACCTTCATTTCCTTCTCTCCAAATTTTTCCCTTATTTCATCGTATACAATTCGTCTCTTTTTATCATCCGTCGTTCCGAGGTTTAAAATCAATTCAACCATGCCGTCTTTTACTTCCACAGACTTCACAACTTTGAAATCCGTCAGGCTCTTGGAATATCCAGGATATCTTATCGTTGAAAGTATTTCCATTACCTCTTCTTTGTTCACAAAATCGCCTCCACTTTAAATACGAGAAATCAAACAATTGCTTTCTTCCATGTCACTTAAAAATTGAACGATCGTGATAGAGTGCTGATTTAACTTTTTTGCCCTACATCGGCACCTATCTTCGTCAAAAAATCATCTTTAAACTCGTGAAAGTTTCCGTATTTGATTGCCACTCGGCTACGCTCCATAAGATTGTGCAGAAAATACATGTTGTGATAAGTTGCCAGCATCATACCGGTGGATTCTTTTTTCTTTACAAGATGGTGGATGTACCCTCTCGAGTAGTTCTTACAAACCTCACAATCACATTCAGGATCGAGAGGTAAATCGTCCAACGCATATTTAGAAGCTTTTATATTCACTCTGCCATGTGACGTGTAAACCGCTCCATGACGTGCCAAACGAGTTGGAAGGACACAATCCATCATGTCAACTCCCCTTTCAATTGCTTCAAGCATGAGAAAGGGATCTCCGACGCCCATAAGATATCGTGGCTTGTTCTCAGGCATTATAGGTAAGATGACATCTAACATATCAATCGTTTTTCTCAAATCTTCTCCTACACTCAATCCACCTATTCCATATCCATCAAAAGGCATAGAAGTGATCTCACGTGTGCTTAATCGGCGCATGTCTTCAAAAAAACCTCCCTGAGTTATTCCGAAAATTGCTTGATCGCTACGCGTGTGAGCATCAATAGCTTTTTGAGCCCACATGCTGGTGCGTTTTAAGGATATTTCCGTGGTTTTTCTATCGTTACCAGGTGCGAGGCATTCGTCAAGTACCATTGCGATATCGGAACCAATAGTCTGTTGTATTTCCATGACCTTTTCTGGAGTAAATCTATGTATCGATCCATCAAGAGGAGACCTGAAAGTTGCTCCGTCATCATCTATTTTTATATGTTTTGACAGGCTGAATACTTGAAAACCACCGCTATCTGTGAGAATGGGAATATCCCAGGATGCGAAGTGATGCAGTCCTCCAAACCTTTTGATGGTTTTCATACCAGGTCTGAGATAAAGATGAAAAGCATTTGCCAAGACGATCTGAGCTCCCGCCTCCTTCACACAATCACGGGTACACATTTTCACAGCTCCGTTGGTTCCAACAGGCATGAAAACAGGCGTTTCAACTGTTCCATGTGTAAGTGTTAACTTGGCAATTCTCGCTTCTCCATCTTTACCTAAGAGTTCGAATTGCACTATTTTTCCTCCTTTTGAGCTTTCAAAATATCGTTGAAGCTCAGGATCATGATCTTTCCTTCGACATTCCGCGCCTTCACCATTTTATGGAATATGTTGATCTCTGAAACTGTGTAATTTTTATTCTCAAATTTTATCTTCTCACCGACATCTGGTATATCTTTAAGCGTCTCAAGATAAGTATCATTTTCATATGCCAAGCAACAGAGTAGCCTTCCACAGGCACCGGATATCTTCGCAGGGTTTATCATGAGCTGCTGAGCTTTGGCATATTTCAAAGTTATACTTTTAAAATCCCTTTCAAATCTTGAACAGCACGTTTGCATACCGCACAAGCCCATCCCACCAACGATCTTTGCAGCATCTCTTATTCCGACTTGCCTAAGCTCTATTCTTGTCTTAAAGGTCATTGCCAGTTCTTTTACTAGAGCCCTGAAATCAACACGTCCGTCTGCCGAAAAAAACAAAATCAGTTTGCCTCGATCTAAAGTGTATCTTGCTCTAAGCATTCTCATAGGCAAATCATGTTCAATGGCCTTCCCTTTGGAGATGGCAAGTGCGGTTTTGGCATCTTTTTTGTTGATCCCATGTGATTTTATGTCTTCTTCACTTGCTCTTCTGATTATTTCCTTATCGAACTCGTTTTGTTCTTTAAATTCTTTTACAACTTCACCAATTTCAATTCCAAATTCACTTTCAGCGACAACCTTTTCTTTCATAGGCAGGTCACCGTCGTAAGAAAATCCATGTATCTTTCCAACCCTTTCAAATGAAACACCATATATATTCAACAAAATCACTTCCCTTTAAGAAGAACAAATTCGGATATCAGCAAAAAAAGCGAAATATCCACATCTGCTCGGGCCTTGTACATCTTCAACATCCAATCGAACAATTCTTGTTTTGGTGCTTTCATTCCTATATATTTTGGAATGTAAGACTTTCTTTTAATCCCTTTCCAATAAGCGGTATTTCTTAGAACAAGGACATCCTCGATTATCAGAAGAGCCGCACCAAGGAAAGATTTTAAAACCTTTGAAGAGTTATCTGAATTCATAACGTTCCTCAATCTTTGAAAAACTTTTGTTATATCTCTTTTTTCAATTGACAAAAGCAAATGTTCCGCCATAAGAGAAAGAACAAAACTCGGGTATTCTCCGTTAGAAATCTCGTCGGTAATTGCTTTCATGATGGATTCCATGTTTTTCAATCCATCCAGCATTTTTTCGATCTGTTCAGGGTGTTCAGAAATATAAACAGCAGCACTTGGAGATAATTGCATTAAAGTTTTGACAAGATCATCGTTTAATTTTTGAGACACTCCATTTGAGACAAGAGACATCGGATCTATATTCAATGATAAAAGCGTAAAGCGACTCCTGATGGTGTCTATGACGCTGGATGGATTTGACGTGAAAAATATAAAAATAGCAAACTTTGGTGGTTCCTCGGTAACTTTTAAAAGAGTGGAAAGCGCTTCAGGAGTGGCATTCCCTATCTCGCTGGCTACAACATATTTATGCTTTGCGAATGACGGATGATATGCCAAAAAGTTTTTTATTGCCCTTGCCTTATCTATGCCTATACTTTCTCCATCACGATTCATCCACACCACATCATAAGGGATTTCTTTTCCTTCAATGCTTTCAAGAAACAGTTCCATGAATCTCGACTTCACGATACCACTGTTGGATTTCAGCATCAACCTTGTCGCAGAGTGTGTGCCCACCATTCTTGAGATTTTTTCCACCGCATCGCTGAGTTTTTCTTTCATACGTAAATATCCATCAACAACCCGTTTATTTCGCCAATTTTTGATGCAAAATAAATCGTTGTTCTCTCCGTTTCAAAAATTTTTTTAGAGATTTCATCCAACTCGGAATTCACCTTTTCAACTACAAAATAAAGTTTTGCTCTCCTACCTTCTATCGAATTCAATTCGTTGATCTTGTACAACCTTTTTTCTATCAGCTTCAGGAAGATTTTTATTTTGTTCTTGTAATTCTCAAAATTCTCTTGTGATGGAGATCTCGAGAAGGCATTTCCTCCTTCCAAAATATCGTCCATCAAGGCGTTTATATCTTTTTCATCTTCTTCTTCCATGAAATCGGCAAAACCTTTTTCCTCAACTTTTGAATACCTTCCATGCGAACCCTTGACTTTCTTTTTTTTGTTCACAGATTGTGAAGGCTCGTTTCCGGCAGGGTTAACACGCAAATCAACACCCCCTAAAAATCACTTGAAAACCTTCGAAATAGATTCCGTGTACGGATATCTCAAAACGCCACGTTCGGTTATTATGGCATCAACGAGCTCTGCATCTGTAACATCAAAAGCTGGGTTGTAAACTTTGACATTTTCCGGAGCAATTTTTACACCACGAATTTGCGTTACTTCATCATGTGAACGTTCTTCTATTGGTATCTTTGAACCGTCTTGAATGCTAACGTCTATTGTGGAAAGAGGTGCAGCCACATACACTTTCACCCCATGTTTTTTTGCAATCAGTGCTAACGAATATGTACCTATTTTGTTAGCGGTATCACCATTTGCCGCTATTCTATCAGCGCCGACGATTATCGCATCCACTTTCCGAGTTTTCATCACCCAGCCCGCCATGTTATCGCATATCAACGTCGTATCGACGCCTAATTTTAACAGTTCCCAGGCAGTCAACCTTGCACCTTGTAAGTACGGTCTTGTTTCATCCACATAAGCATGAATTTTCTTACCATGATCGAGTGCGGCATGAATAACACCCACGGCTGTTCCGTAATCCACAGTGGCAAGTGCGCCAGCGTTACAATGGGTGATGACAGTTGCATCATTTGAAAAGAGTTCCTGCCCAAAATTCCCCATGCGCTTGTTGATCTCCATATCTTCCTCTGCTATTTTTTCAGCTTCGATTTTAAGGATTTCAATTACCTCATTCTCATTTTTATCAGAATATAGTTCGAGAAACTTCGAATGCATTCTTTCCAAAGCCCAAAAAAGATTAACAGCGGTGGGCCTCGTGGTGGCGAGTTTATGCTTAACTTCTTTCATAGCGATTAACGTAAGGTTCGATCTGTTTTCAATTGCTCCAAGTACATATCCAAAGGCAGCAGATGCTCCTATGGCCGGCGCCCCACGGACTATCATATCTTTTATGGCATGTGCCACGCAATCAGAAGTACCGCATTTGACGTACTCCTCAACAAGTGGAAGCTTTCTCTGATCTATGAGTTCTAAGGACTTGCCATCCCATTTCATTGTAATCGTCGAAATCAATTGACTCTCATCTCCTTGATCTTTGTTCAAACTATTTTACCACGAGAGTATTTTCTTTTATCATCGTTGAGTCAAGCTCATTATTTTCTCTAAGGCTCCCATTATTATTGAAAGCCCTATCTTATTTTCTCCGCCACGTGGAAGAATGATATCGCAGCTGTACTTCTGTGGCTCTATAAAACTCCTGAAAGCTGGCGCGACGAACTTTCTGTATTGAGATATTATGGATTCGATCGATCTTCCTCGCTCTTTTGTGTCTCTTTCTATTCTTCGTATCAACCTTTCATCTGCATCTTCATCTACGTAAATTGTAAGATCGAAAAGTTTTCTGATCTCATCTTTGTAAAGTACCAAAATTCCTTCAACTATCACCAAATTCATAGGCTCAATATGTGTTGTTTTCAAGGAATCACGCCTGTATGTTACGAAACTGTAAGATGGTACTTCTATGGAATTACCATCTTTTAAAGTTTTAAGGTGTTTAAAGAAAAGCTCAAAATCAAATGCAGATGGCGCATCGAAATTCACCTCTCTTGGATCTACACCTGCATCAAGATCCTTATAATAGCTGTCCATGTTAAGACATATCGCTTTTTTTTCAAAGTGCCTTACCACTTCATTTGCAACGGTTGTTTTACCAGCGCCGCTTCCACCAGCTATTGCGACAAAAGTAGACATGATCCACCTCCATTTCTGCTCACATTGATTCTATCACTTAGAGAGAAAATGTAAAACTCAAAAAAGCATCCATTTTAACGGTTAAATGTGATAAAATTGGTTAGACCTGAACTCAGAGCTGGGAAATAGCCCGCCCTTAGTTCAACGATTTTGGAGGTGTCTCATGGAAAAGAAAGAGAAAGAAAAAATAATCGAAGTTTATAGGCTTCACGAAGGAGATACTGGTTCAGCAGAAGTGCAAGTGGCACTTTTGACTGTAAGAATTTCACACCTTACAGAGCATTTGAAAGTCCACCCAAAAGATTTCCATTCAAGAAGAGGACTCTTAAAAATGGTCGGGAAACGTAGAAGGCTTCTCAGATATCTCAGGGATCGAAAGCCAGCTGTTTACAAGGAACTCATTGCAAAACTGAACTTAAGACGGTAAAAATCGGAAGAGCGGGTCTTTCCCGCTCTTTTAGTCTACAACGAACGTCAATTAGTCCTTTGCCCTCTAACAAGGGTGTATGGATATTTCGTAAGAGGTGATTGAATGTACAAAATTTGGAAAAAATCATTCAAAGGAAGCGATTTGGTCGTTGAGAATGGTAAAATGGCCAAACAGGCCGATGGTGCCTTTGTCATAAGCTATGGAGATTCCAAAATGCTTGTTACATCCGTGATGGATAAAAGGCCCAAAGAAGGACTGAATTTCTTTCCGCTAACTGTTGAATACCAAGAAAAATTTTACGCGGCTGGGAAAATCCCGGGCGGATTTATCAAGCGTGAAGGGAGACCGAGTGAGAATGCGGTACTTTCCGCGAGAATGATCGATAGACCTATAAGACCTCTTTTCCCTGATGGATTCAGGATTCCGATTCAAATAGTTGCAACTGTGTTGTCGGTGGATCCGAACAATCCTCCAGATATACTTGGAATTTTGGGAGCTTCCCTTTCACTTAACACCTCTTCGATTCCGTTTGATGGTGTGGTTGCAGGTGTGAGGATAGCTTTAGTCGATGGTGAGTACATCTTTTTCCCTTCCGATGATGTGGTAAAAAAGGCAGACATAGATTTGGTAGTTGCTGGGACGAAAGACGCCATAACAATGGTAGAAGGTGAAGCGAACGAAGCTGAAGAAGATGTTATGGTCAAAGCTCTTATGAAAGCTCATGAGGCAATAAAAGAATTGATAGATTTTGAAAAAGGAATCCTTTCCGAATTTCAAGTTGAGAAATTCGAATACGAGCCGACAACGCTTAACGAAGAAATAAAAAAAGAGCTGGAAGACACGATTTCAAAAGAAGAACTTGAAAAACGCCTTTTGACCCAAGGCAAACTTGCAAGAGATAAAAAAATAGAAGAATACAGAAATGAAATAGTCGATGCGATTATGGAAAAAATTGTTTCAGAAGATGAATCGGAGTTAAAACAGTCGAAATCTTTGCTGTATGATGAATTTGAAGAGATGGTCAAACATGTAATGCGTCGAATGATAATAGAAAAAAACACCCGTGTTGACGGACGCAACCCTGAAGAGATAAGAAACATTTCGTGTGAGCTTGATTTGCTCCCAAGGGCTCATGGAAGCGCGTTGTTTACACGTGGTGAAACACAAAGTCTTGGTGTGGTAACGCTTGGTGCCCAAATGGATGTGCAAGTTATAGATACTCTTTTAGAAGAAGGCAAAAAAAGGTTTATGCTACATTACAATTTTCCACCATACAGCGTAGGTGAAACGGGGAGGTTTGGCAGTCCTGGAAGGAGAGAAGTTGGTCATGGTCATCTTGCAGAACGCGCCTTAAAAAGGATGATACCATCTGAAGAGGAATTTCCATATACATTGCGAGTGGTGTCCGAAATTCTTGAATCCAACGGTTCTTCTTCTATGGCAACCGTCTGTTCAGGATCCTTATCTCTAAGAGCAGCCGGTGTACCGACAAAAGCACATGTTGGTGGCATAGCGATGGGATTGATATTTGAACCGGACAAATGGGTAGTCCTAACTGACATACTTGGAATGGAAGACCATCTTGGGGATATGGATTTCAAGGTTACGGGGACAAGAAAGGGAATTACAGCATTCCAAATGGATGTTAAAGTTGGAAACGTTTCAGAAGAGATCATGACAATTGCCCTCGAAAAAGCTCGAATTGCGAGGAACAAAATTCTTGATATCATGTACGAGACTATACCAGAGCCCAGAAAAGTGTTAGCATCACATGCTCCCATTATAAAATTGGTTAAGATCCCAACAGATAAAATTGGTGAATTGATAGGTCCTGGAGGACGCAACATAAAAGCCATGTCAGAAAAACATGATGTGGAGTTGCAGATTGAAGAAGACGGTCGCGTGCTGGTAATAGGGAGTAATCCAGAGTCTGTGGATACAGCCGTGAAAGAAATAAAAGACATGAATCGCAAGGTTAAAATTGATGAAAAGTTCCTTGCAAAGGTAATAAGAGTTGAACCATATGGATTCTTTGCAGAGCTCTTCGCAGGAAAAGTTGGGCTTGTTCACGTTTCAAAGATGCCTGGGCACGTTAAAAATGTTAAAGATGTGGTACATATAGGCGATAAAGTAAGTGTAAAGGTTACAGGCATCGATCCGGCTGGAAAGATACAGCTTAGGCAAATGATCGAAGGGGAGAGAGAGAAGAAGCACTTCGATCAAGAAAAAAGCCACAGGAGGTTCGACGATAAGAAAAATGAAAAATGATATATCGTTTGAAAGTAGGCCAAATGGTTCCAAAATCGTCAGCAGGGATATGCCGTTTCTGCGGACGGTTACTTTTGGAATGGCGGTGAATGTTGGATCTGTAAATGAAAATTCAGATAATTCTGGGGTTTCACATCTGATAGAGCACACCGTTTTCAAAGGGACCAAAGAATTTGACGGTTACGAATTAAAAAAGGTCATAGAGTATGTTGGCGGGACTCTGAATGCCTTTACATCACGTGAATACACGCTTTTCTACGCAAAAGTTCCAGATTTCGCTTATCGACAATCTTTCAACGTTTTGTACGATCTCGTAAGTGCTCCAACATTTCCAGAAAGAGAAATCGAATTGGAAAAAGGCGTAGTTCTTGAAGAAATAGCGATGTACGAAGATGATCCGAGTGATCTTGCATCGACAAATCTTTTGAAAGCTCTTTGGGGAGAAGACGAATCATATGGTAGACCAATAATAGGAAATTCTAAAACGGTTAAAAGCCTGTGTGTTAAGGATATTGAAAATTATCATGAAAAACATTACATATCACCGAATATTCTTCTTTCAGTTGTTGGGAATTTAAAAGTATGCGACATGGGATTTTTAAAAGAAAAAATGGATTCATTGAAAAATGGTAAAGATGATGAAGTTCTTGAACGTCCGAAAAGCAAGCCTGCTGTAAATGTTGTCGTTGAAAAAAGAGACTTAAAGCAGGTTAACGTTTCGATGGCAATACCGACTGTTGCAAAACCAGAACCTCAAAATTACCCGCTTGCCATTATGTCCACAATATTAGGTGGTGGAATGAGTTCTTTGCTTTTTGAAGAAATTAGAGAAAAATCCGGGTTGGTTTATTCAATATCCTCTTCCAATCAATCAAACAGATTGGGAGGATATTTCACGATTGATTTTTCAACCTCTCCAGACAAACTCTTCAAAGCTCTCGATGGGATCAAAAAAGTTTTGAACGAGGTTCCAGATAAAGTTGATTCCTACATGGATTACGGAAAGAAAAGATTAAAGGGTAAATTGCTGACTTCTACTGAATCCACATTTTCTACAATGCTTATGATGGTAGACGATCAATTCACTTTGCAGAGAATAAGGAAAATAGATGAAATGGTTCGTTTTGTTGAAGAGGTAAGCCACGATGATATCTTAAAAACATTCAACGAATTTTTTTGTAAAAGATGGATTCTTTCAGCGGTGGGCCCTCAACATGCAAACGTTGATAAGCTGAAAGAGTACGAATTCGAGGTGAAAAACGATGGCAGCCGTTGAATGGAAACCACTGGAAGATATAAAAAATGGTGATGTGCTTGCGGAGGATTTATACGACGGTACATCGTTCAAGGTTTTACTTTCCAAAGGTACAAGGATAAACGAGGATATACTTAAAAACTTAGAAAAACGCGAAATACTCTGGATCCCTGTGGAAGGGAAAGGAGAAAAGCTCGAAAAAATTCGAAGCTCTATAGATCTTGATCAAGAGCTTCTCAAAGTTGAAGAACCAATCGCTCCTGGAATACGTCTTTCCGTACCAGATGAAATGTATAGAGGAATCATAACATCATTCAAAGATCTCTCAGAAGAGTTAAAAGTTGAAGGACGCATAAATACAGAAACCGTTGAGCACACGCTTGCAGCCGTTGTAGATGATCTGATCATCCAAGAAAACTACGTTGTAAATCTCTTTAGAAAACATGTCAGTGGATATCTCTACAAGCACGGAATAAACACGTCAATATTGTCTGTCATGATAGGAAGCACCTTATCCATGTCTCGTTACCATCTTATCCCGCTTGCAAAAGCAGCTCTTTTTCATGACGTAGGGTTGATGTTCTTAAAAGATCCGGAGTACGTCGATATCGGTAGTTTATCAGATCGCGACAAATTACTTCAGCATACGACCATTGGCTACAAAATTCTATCTTCTAAGGGAATACTTCAGAGTAGGGAAATATTGGATGCGGTACTTGAACATCATGAAAAGTTTGATGGCACTGGCATTCCGTTTGAGAAAAAAGGCGATGATATAAACTTCTATGCACGCATACTTCAAATAGCAGACGCTTATGATTCATTGACATCCACCACCACCAAAGCTCTTAAATTGTCACCTTACCAAGCGTTAAAATGGATCTTGGCAAGATCTGGAAAAGACTACGATCCATACGTTTTGAATGCATTTGTAAAAGTAGTCGGGATGTATCCTACCGGCACGAAAGTCAAACTCAACGATGGAAGAATTGGAACGGTAATGAGAACAAGCGGTGTTGGTCTTCTTGTCCCTGTGCTTATCATTGGAGACAAAATTTTGGATCTCTCAAAAAACAAAAATACGTGGATAGTTTCGGTGATCGAGTAAACAGCATACTATAAAAACTCATTTCTCAAAAGGTCCCACATGTTGCATTTTTCTCGTTGTGACATCTGCCGCAAAGCAGGTGGCGTTTTTTATCTGTTCATGGCTGCAAGAAAAGCTGCGGTGCATGTGTCACCGCGTCCTGTACGTCCTTTTATTTTTCAATTTCCGAAATTAGCTTCATAAAATTCCTTGCCGTCATACACACAGACACCTTCTTGATAAGTGCCAATTACGATCGAAGCACCCACAAACCCATTTGCAAAAACTATCAACTTTCGCTCACCTTTTTTCTCCTTTTCAAGAGTTAATAGCTCATGATCGCAGCGCACACGTATGTATCGGCCGCGCCATAATACAAAATCCATTCATTTTTCAGTTCCACGAGTCCCTCGGCAAAAACCACATTTGGAGTTTGGCCATATTTCTCCCAGCTTTTTGTAGGCTGAAGAAATGGCTTGTTGAGTCTCTTAACAATTTGAGTCGGATCATCTTTTGAAAAAATAACGGCTCCAATGGAATATCTGTGAGAATAATCGGCACCGTTGTATATCAAAAGTATACCTTTGTCCGTCATTATCGGTGCAGGACCAGGTTCAACAAGAGCAGAATCGAACATTCCAGAACGAGGTGTTAAGACTGGATACGGAGAAGCTTTCCAGTGGATCAAATCTGTTGAATATGCTATGTAAATGCTTGAATCACCAAAATACATGATGTACTTTCCGTTGATCTTTTTGTTAAGGATGGCGCCAGATTTTGACCATCCAACATTTGGAAGTATGGGACCGATCTTTTTCCAATGAGTTAAATCCGTTGAAATGGCTTCACAAAGGCGTGCGGCTGAGCCGTTGTAAGCTGTGTAAGTTAGATAATAGGTATCTCCAACCTCTGTTATTCTCGGATCCTCACAGCCTCCTGGCTTTTCGTAAGGAAGGGTTGGTACGATGATCGGTGTTGAGTTAAGATGAAAATGAATCCCATCTTCGCTTTCTCCCAATCCTATTCTGGAAGTTCCATTCCAGCGTCTGACCCCGGTCCAATCTTCCTCACGGTAAAGCAAATAGATCTTCCCATTTTTTACAATTGCTGTTGGATTGAAAGCGGCTTTTGCCATTGAACCTGTTCCACAGGGAAGTATTATTGGATTTCCAAAATATTTTTGAAAATTATAGAGTTGCGTTAAATCAAATCCAAAAACGAATATGAATCCTAAGATTGTTAAGATCGCGAAAGATAAAATTGCCTTCTTCACCTTGTCACCTCACAGAAAGTTCAAACTCTTCTTCTACTTCTTTTACAGGCGTTGTCGCGAGAGCAATACAATTATCAGCTCCACCGTAGTAAACAAGAAAATTCCCGTTATACCGTATCATGGCGTCTGAGAAAACGACATTTGGAACTTGCCCAAAACGTTCGAAATCTTCCATTGGTTCAAGTATTGACTCATCAGTTTGTTTCAAGAGTTTTGTCGGATCGTTCAAATCAAAAAGCGCAAAGCCAAGTCTGTAAACCATGTCCTGATCTACGCCATGATAGAGCATCAACCAACCATAAGGAGTTTTTATCGGAGGAGCCCCAATGCCTATCTTTAAAGAATCCCAGGCATCTTTTCTTGGGCTCATTATCATTTTGTGATCGGTCCAATGATGTAGATCGTCCGAAAATGATACCCATATATCGGGCTCAATTCTATGATAGAGCATGTACTTTCCGTTTACTCTTTCTGGAAAAAGGGCGGCATCTTTATCGTCTTGATCCGGTAGAATGACTCCGTACCTTTTCCAGGTTATGAAATTACCCGTTGAAGCCATTGAAACCCTCACACCATTTTTGGAATAAGCAGTGTACACCATGTAGTACTCATCATCTATTTTTGTAAGCCTTGGATCTTCACATCCTTTTGCCTCGAAATCGCTGTTGGGAGAAAAAACGGGTTTATCCAATCTCGCAAAATGGACTCCATCAGTACTGATGGCATATCCGATTCTCGAAATATCATCGATTCCCATGGCTCTGTAAACCATGTGGAACAATTTCTCTTTTTCATCATACACAACCGCACCGTTGAATATGAATCTTGACTCCCAAGGATGTTCAGGCACTGGTAAAAGCAATGGATTCCTCAAGTCCCTTTTAAGTTTTAGGCTCATTACGTGTATCCTCCTTTACTTATTTGAATGACATTGATATCCCTTGCAAGAAGTACTTTCTGAATATTATGAATATGATGACCATTGGAATAGTCTGAATGACCGATCCAGCAAGTATCGGGCCAACATAATTACCATAGCTCTTGTTGAAAACAGCAAGTAAAACGGCAAGAGGCATTTTAGAATGGGATTGCATGACTATCAAAGGCCACATGAAATTATCCCATATTCCTATAAAAGTAAAGATGGTAACAATTGCCATGGTCGATTTGCTCAATGGCACCATGACGTTGAAAACAACCCAGAAAAAGTTGGCACCATCCATTTTAGCAGCTTCTATGTAGGCATTGGGAATGGATTTAAATGACTGCGAAAACATGAAAACACCCCACGCCCCCATGAGGCTGGGAACGATCATGGCGGCGTAAGTATCGAGAAGTCCAAAGCTTCTGATCACTATGTAAAGTGGAACCGTGAACATGAAACCGGGAAAGAGCATTTGGTATATCACAAAATTGAAAAGGGCTTTTGACCCACTAAATCGGATTTTAGCCAACGCATATCCAATTACGGCAGAGGTTATAACTACAGAAGTTGTAACGGTTACAGCGATGAAAATGCTGTTGAACAACCCACGAATAAAAGGATAACCCATCTGGTTTGCCACTGAGAGTATATAAGAGTAAGATTTGAGTGTAAAGTGCGATGGTATGAAAGTGGTGTAGATCTCATTCCATGGCTTAAAAGAAGACAAGAACAACCAAATATATGGATAGAGCCATATCAACGAAATGGCAAACATGATGCTATAAAACATAACTGCTCTTGTGTTCTGTGCCAGGTTTTTTCTGGAGGTCATGCGAATTCCACTTTCCTTTCTATTAACTTACGCGTAAGAATGATCAACGCAAAACTCATTCCGGCAGCTATTATGCTTATCGTCGCCGCATAGCCTGGTTGGTATTTTAAAAATGCGTCCGTGTAAATCACCATCATAAAGGTCTGAGTGCTGTTTAAGGGACCTCCACCGGTTATCATATACGGTTCTGTGAAGATGCCAAATGATAAAGTTATTGCAAGCACCATAACCATTACGATTGAAGGGTTCAGAAGAGGCAACGTGATCTTCCAGAATTTTGTCCACTTGGTCGCCCCATCAATTTCAGCCGCTTCGTATAGTTCTTTTGGTATCGCTTGTAATCCTGAGAGAAAAATCAGCGCGTAGTAACCTATGAATTTCCAAGTAACCATAATAGCAATTGAAAACATGGCCCAGTTCGGATCTGAAAACCACGGTATAAAAACTCCAAAGTTGTTGTAAAGAAAATTGTTTACAGGGCCATTCGTCGAAAATAATTGTGTGAATATTATGGAATATGCGACGCCCGAGGAAACATTTGCTATGAGAAAACTCATGGCAAAGAAAGTTTTGAAACGTTTTGCTTTAGAAAATGCCATTGCAAGTGCAATGGATAGTGCTAACCCCATTGGGATAAAATACAGCATGAATCTCATGGTGTTCCATGTTACCGTCCAAAACATGGGATCTCTAAAAAGCTTTATGAAATTATCAAACCATATCGTCTTACGTGGAGAAATAAAATTCCATTTAGAAAAGGCTATCACCACAAGCCATACAAATGGATATCCAAAAAATATCGCTGCGAATATCCAATACGGACCCGATAACAGCCAGCCTTTGATGTTCTCCACCCTTTCGAGAGACCTTACATTGTTTTTCAACTAAAAACCTCCTTTAGGATGTTGTGATAGTTTTACAGAAAAGCGGCACAAAGTGCCGCTTTTCTTAAGATATCATTGGAAAAGAACATTATTTACAGCCGTTACCGCATCATTTAAAGCTTTTTGGGGAGTTGTTTTTAAGTACATCAACGGTTCAATGAGTTTATTCGTCATCGCTTGCTGAATAGATACTGTTTTCGCTGAAAGAGCTGTCGGGACCGCATACGGTACGTATTTCGCATAAGCTGCAAAGACTGGATCTTTAAGATATGGAGCAAAAAGCTTGTTCGTAAGCAGATCCTCCCTTGCTGGTGGCATCTGAGTCAGTTTTATCCATAACACATCATGTTCCGGGTTGGAGTAGACCCATTTCATAAATTCCCACGCAGCTTCTTTATGTTTGGAAGTTTTGAATATGATCATCCCTTTGGTATCCGCAAAAGTGTAAATCGGCTTATTCTTTGGATAATTATCCGGAACAGGTGGTGGAGTTACAACCACGTCATTTTTAAATATATTCGGGAATTGGTTTTGAGCATATGGGATACTCCATGGCCCCATGATCATGCCAACAACAGCTCCATTGTAAAATGGTAAATTCCCCAAGTCAACAGCGGTGTAGTGATTCTTGAACATCGTGTAAATAAAATTTGCGACTTCTTTGCCATATTTGTTGTTAAACACTGAAACCTGCTTTTCTGGATAAATATAGGGCTTTCCGGCGCTGGCAGCGTAGTAATCCGTTATGAAATCAAACCATCTGCTCCACCAGTTGACTCCAGTTACAACTTGATATGCATATCTTTTGTGAGGTATCACCACTTTTTTTGCCAAGGCGTAGATTTGGCTGTAGGTTCTTGGTGGTTCGTTGAATCCGTATTTTGCGAGAATATCCTTCCTCCACCAAATAAGCATTGGATTAACGTATATTGGGAAGACATAGTAGTGGCCATTGTATTCCCATTTTTTTATAACATTGGACATATCTCTTGTCTTTACGAGACTTTCGAATCCAGCAAAAGAATCAAGAGGAACTATTGCCTTGCTGGAAATGAGTTCTGCGGCAAAACCACTGAAGATATTCGTACAAATATCTGGTTGCCTGTTTGAAGCCATAGCGGTGAGAATAGCCTCTTCAGAGCTTCCAGCCGCCGGTATCTGACTCCATTTGATTTTTATGTTCGGATGAGTTTTTGACCATTGCACCAGGAGAGTCTTCCAAAACAGATTCTGATTCGGGTTAGGTGCCGTCCAAAGAGTAAGCGTGATCACCTCACTAAAGCCAGCAATCGCAACGATCATGACCACAGCTAACAAAAGTAATCCTACTTTCTTTTTCATCTTACTTGCCCCCTTGCTAAAGGATTTAGGCGGTCAAATAGAACTGCCTCTCTTCATGAATTCGGTAAACAAAGAGATTCTTACCGGATAAACGTCTTGATCGTACACTATATCTAACAATCTTTTCAAAGCCAACGATCCCATTTCGCGCATTGGAACTTTTAGCGTTGTAAGAGATGGAATGAAATTTTTGCCTACTTCTGTGCCATCGAAACCTATTACAGATACATCTTCAGGAATTTTGATATGAAAATCTTCCAGGGTTTCGATTACTTTCATGGCTATAGAATCATTAGAAGCGAAGATCGCTCCAGGCACACCGTAAACGCTGAGCATCTTATCTACAAGCGGTTTCATGTCTTCCATAATGTCGTCATTGTATTCATAGCTCTTCGGTAAAAGTCCAATCTGTTCCATAACAGCGACGTAACCACTGTATCTATCCTTAAATCCAAAATGATTTAAAAAACCGTGTATGTGAACTATCTTTCTGATATGCTGTGAAAGGAGATACTTCACCGCATAACTTGCCCCATCGTATCCGTTGCTAACAACACAGTCCACCTTTACCGTCGGTATGTACTGATCTACAAGCACCAAAGGCATTCCGATTTTTTTGAAAAACCTCACATGTTCAGCTGTCGTATCTCCACCTATTAAAAGTACGCCGTTGACATTTTTCAGTTTATCTTCATCAAGGTTGCTCTCCATTTCAACCGTTTCTATCATGGTGCGGTTCGCCTTCGCACTGTTCTTAATTCCTTCCATAACCTTCGAATAAAATTCTCCCGTTTTAGAGTTCAATTGTTTCATGATCCTTTTGCTTATCATGATGAATACCTTTGTCACGGTGCGTTTACTCGCCAATCGTTTCGCCCATGGATCCATTTTAAACTCGTATCTTTTTAGAGTTTCAAGTACCTTTTCTCGTGTAACAAACGAAACATTTTCAGAGTTGTTTAAGACTCTTGAAACAGTTGCAATTGAAACGTCTGCTTTTTTTGCTATTTCACGAATATTCATAGCTTCTCAACCCCTTTATCTGTAACCGGTTACATCATATCATTCTATATGAGTTAAAAGCAAGGTTGATTACCAACAATATTTGGTTATTTTTCGCCAAAAATAACGAATTATAGCGATGATTTAAAAATTACTCCTTTTTCCTCCGTATATCTAAGCGTAAAAGCCAAAATCATCACTTCGGATTGCAATCGTGCGAAATTCTGTGAAAATAAGAGGACAGGCTTTGTAACAGGACATAAACACGAATAAAAGTCAAAAAACATCCGAAAACGCTTTAATTAAAACTTGCTAAATTGTTGAATATGAGTATAATTGTTTTGTAACCGCTTACAATAAGGAGGGATTTTTGATGAAGAGAAGTTTGTTGGTAATGATCGTTTTGTCAGTACTGGTAATTTCGTCTTTCGCCGCTACCAAGATCATTCAAGTCAACGTCACAGACACAACAGGGGTTCCCATTCCAGTGAGTATGACCATGTTTCAAGTGCGAAACCTTGTTGGTGTGACATTCCCAGCGAATTGGGAAAGCTTGAGAGTCTATCAAAACGGCAAAGAAATTCCATATCAAATAGACGATGTTGACATGAACGGGCACGTTTCTGGACCAGATATTCTTGCGTTTTGGGCAACTGGCCCGGCAACCATAAAAGTAAGCGATGATGTCTCCGTCAACGCTCCACATTATCCAAACCTTTTTAAGGTTTCGAAAAATGACATGGGTGGCTATACGATAAGTACGGTGAATGGAAATTTCAAAGCATCTGTAAGTGATCATGGATTGGTCAACATCACCAAATTCGGAAAGATCAGCGGCGACATCGTGAATCAAATTGGCATAGCCAGGATCAACGGTTTTCCCAAGAGCACTTATTGGGCAAACGGAAAAGTTGGTGGTAACGCAGAGCAAACCTCAAATGCCTTTAAAGTCGTTTATATGAAAATTCTTGAAAAATCTCCAGTTAGATTGACGATTTTGACAAAATTGGAAGCCATGCCTTTTGTCGGGTTATATCAAGATATGATCACCTCCATCTATCCGAATGGAGATGTGTTGGTAAACACCACATTTGACTTCACATCTTATGCAGATTTGATGAAGCTTCAAGTCATGATCACCCATCCACTTAGCAACCTCGACAATGCAAGCGATGCCGTACACATGCTTCCGGTTTTCAGAAGGCTCATATGGGCAGATCAGCAGGGAATAAGCCCACTTGAATATTGGCTTCAAAGAAACGCTATCATGTACGTTAACAACCTGCCTTACATAGTTTTCCCATTTAGCAACAACATGAAACCGCCTTATTGGGGAGCCACTTATATATTCGCTTCAGAAGAAAATTGGAGAAGCAATTTCTCACAGAACCTTGGACTTGGAGTGGCAGAAATACTTCCACATACCGCACCTCTTTATGATAACTATTCGAAATGGATGAAGGGGAATACATGGGTATATGAGAGTCAAGAATTCAGAGACGGGCAGTTCGAATGGACACCAGGTGAATTTTACACCAACCCCATTACAGCGAACATACTCAACTCTTCTAACACGCCAGCACAGTGGGCAAAATTGGCGATACACTACATTCCAGGCGATCATGTCAACTTCGTGAGACTTTATTCTGTGTACAACGCGAAAAACATAACAAGGGCAATTCAATATCTTGTCCAAAGGACGAAAGAATTCAGATCTGTTAAGATATCCAAATAATTACCTTGAAAGATCAAAATGTGGAAGTCATGTGGCTTCCGCATTTTTCTTGGGAGGGGACAAAATGAAAAAGAGTTTTACCTTTATCTTGCTTTTAACAATTGCGACATGGGCCTTGGGAAGTTATACTCCTTTGAGTTTGACACATCTTGATTTTTTGAGATCGAACTTTGAATTGAACTCAAAAAACGTTACCGGATGGTGGGTTTATTCAAATCCAAATCTCTCCAATTCAAATGAGTACGTAAAAGTTTCTGCACAAAATGAAGGTGCTATGTGCGTAGATGATGCTTCAAGAGCCGTTGTTCTTTATCTTCAGCTTTACGAGGAAACAAAAAATCGAACTTATTTAAAAAATGCCAAAGGCGGCTTGGAATTTCTGATGGCAATGGAGGGAAACGACGGTGAATTCTACAATTTTGTGTATAAAAACGGTGATATTAACAAATATGGTATTACAAGCAAAAAATCAATCTCTTGGTGGACGATCAGAGGATTTTGGGCACTCTCAATGGGAGCATATGTATTCAAAAATATTGATGTCGATTATTCAATTAAGCTTTTCAACCACGCTTTTAGAGCTTACAAAGCGATTAGATCTGCATTACAAAAAGGGTTGGTCTTAGGTTATTCTGATATGAGTTCAGTTTTCCTCCTTGGCCTTTCGGAATTGTATATGTTCAATCCAAGCTCTGACATTGTACCGACTGTAGAAGAAGTTGCAAATGGAATATTGAAGACTCAATCTAAAAGTGGCTTTACTGATGGGGTGTTTTTCACATCAAGGAATATGTATTACTGGAATGGGTGGGGAGCGCGTCAAGTTCAAGCACTTGCTCTTGCTGGAAGGGTTTTCAAAAATCCCAAATGGATAAAAGCCGCCGAGTACACGGCGCTTCATTTCTATCCTAAACTCGTATTTTCTCTTGGGCCAATTTATTCGATAAAAGGCTCTATCGTACCTTACCCTCAAATATCTTACGCAAATGAAGTTATAGTGAGTGGGCTAACGGAGCTTTACATTTCTACGAAAAAAGAAATTTACGCCGATATGGCTTGTATGGCTGCATCTTGGTATTTTCACAACAATCATCTTGGAGAACTCATGTACACGCCTGATGGAAAAGGATATGATGGCTTGGAAGAATTCTTCAGGAATATAAACTCAGGGGCAGAATCAACGATCTGTGCCGATCTAAGCCTTTCCGACCTGATGAGATTGCCAATTGGCCTTTCGCGCTTTCTTAATGGAACGAGAGTATCTCAAAATGGGGTGATGATTTTCAACGTCTCTAAGATGTATTCGGGATTTGGAGGAGTGAAATTTGTCAGAAACAGCTCACTTGGCGATGGAAATTACGCTCTTCTTTCCACTTATTCAACACTTTCCAAAAATTTTTTTGTGAGCAAAACAGGCCTTTACGATATTTACATTTCCTATTTGAATACAGTCTACGGCGGAAAGATCAACATTTATCTTGATAACAAACAACATACAACATATCTTAAAGAAAATCAGAGATTTAAACTCGTGAAAGTACTCTCGGATGTTGGTATTCAGAAAGGAAAGCACAGTATCACGATAGAGTACATAAATCAATCCAATTCGGAGAATATGAGTATGGCTCAAGTGATCTTGGTACCACATGTGATCAGTCAAACGATATCTTCAGATGGAAGACATTGCTTGACAAGTGCACTCAACGACAGCAACCACTCTTTAAAAGTTAATGATTTCATAAAAGGATCACCGATTGAAGTAACTGTCAGCAGTAGCGACGGATCTGTCTTGAACTCAAATGTCATTCCAAAAGGGGGATTCGTTTTTATAAAATGGCTTTCCAAAGAAAAGAGGGTCAAAAGTTCATCGAAGAACGTAAAATTCGAAAAATCGACCGTGGCCGCGACATCTGGAAATTTTGTGATGATAGATCTTTCCAACCTTTTCAACAACAAAGGTGTTGTTTCTATCAATTCAAACATTCCAGCGAATTTCGACAATCCCTCGGGTGATGTTGGTGCTGCATATCCTCTTGAATTTTTGAAGAAACAGATCGTCAAAGGAATGCTTATGTCCGTTGTCGACAAGCAAAAAGTTCCATTTTATATGGGAGAGATGTCGTCTAACATCAAAGACAACATGACTTTACAAGGTCAAAAGATCGGTGTAAAAAATACACTCTACAAGGAGCTCTTCATTCTTGGATCGTCGGATCATGGAAATTACGTTAAGAGCATGAAACTTTTCTATCTCGATGGAACATCCAAAGAAGTGCCAATTGGATTCGCGGATTGGTTTCTAAAACCGTTACGTGATGAGTGGATAGCCTTTAAAGCTCCGTACGGTCTTAACTCACAGATGCAGAAGATCGATGGAAATCCAAAGCTTTACGTTCAAAAAGTAAAACTCAACGATTCAAAAAAATTGATAGGCATTGAATTTCCCGTCCAGATTACGATGCACATTTTCGCCATTAGTTTGCTTCGTTGATCTTACGCGATGATTTTCAGCGTGTGCGTCACCATGATTAAAAAAATGCTGTAAATCTCACATCTGCTCATTACACGTGTTTTGGGTAAGGGATGTTATATAATACGAGTGTTTTTCAGATTCTTATTTTTTTTAAGCGATTGATAAATACAGGCATCAAGAATCGGAGTGAAAAAATTGGACATCCTGGTAGTTGGCGAACTGTTGATAGACCTTATATCAAAAGATTATGTAAACAACCTGACAGAAGCAGAACTCTTCGAAAGGCATTTGGGTGGATCGCCAGCTAATATAGCCATGAACCTTGCAGATCTTGGATTTAACCCATCTCTTTTGTCAAGAGTGGGAAATGATCCTTTTGGTAAATTCATAGTTGAAAAGTTGAAATTGAGAGGCGTGAACGTTGACAACATACAGTTTGATACTGTAAATCACACTTCATTCGTCTTGGTGTCGAAATCCAAAGGGACACCTGATTTTCTTCCTCTAAGGGGAGCAGATTACCATCTACAATTCCCAAACAAAAAAATTGTGGAAAATACTGCCATACTTCATTTCAGCAGTTGGCCTGTTTCTGTGGAACCTTCAAGAACATCTATTCTGAAGGTCTTAGCATTGGCTCAAAAGTGGAATATGAAAATATGCTTTGATCCAAATTACAGGGATATTTTATGGAAAAGAGGGGAAAATGGAATTTCTTTCATAAAAAACATGATGAAAGATGTCTTTTTGTTAAAACCTTCTATCGACGATGCCGAATGTCTACTTGGGAGAATGAAAGATGAAGAATACATCTATGCTTTTCATCATCTCGGAGTTAAAAATGTCGTTTTGACACTTGGAAAAGACGGCGTGTTGGTTTCAGACGGAAGAAAGACAAAAAGATTTCCGTCGCTTGCAAAACATGTCATCGATGCAACCGGTGCCGGCGATGCATTCTGGTCGGGTATGTATTATTCCCTTTTAAAAGGAGGGGATATTTTCGAAGCCGCAAAAATGGGAAGTGTTGTTTCAGCTTTTAGAGTAGAAAGTGTTGGTTCCGATACCCCGATTCCATCCATGGAGGCTTTAATCAAACGATATCTCTAAAATGCTGATTTTGAAAGGATGATTCGCATGAAAATCGCTTTTCTTAACCCTCAAGGTAATTTCGATCCACAGGACAGCTATTGGACATCTCACCCGGATTTTGGAGGACAACTTGTTTACGTGAAGGAAGTTGCAATCGCCATGGCATCAATGGGAATAGATGTCGATATTCTGACGAGAAGGATAGAAGATCCAAATTGGCCTGAATTTTCATCTAAAATAGATTCTTATTCTACGGTGGACAATCTCAGAATAGTGCGGATGAATTTTGGTGGAAAGAAGTTTCTGACAAAAGAAATGCTCTGGCCATATTTGAAAGATTACGTGAATGAGATAAAGAAATTCTATGAAAAGGAAAGGGAAATGCCGAATTTTGTCACGGCTCATTACGGAGATGGTGGCATATCTGGCGCGATGTTCTGCAAAGATGAGGACATTCCTTACTCTTTCACCGCACATTCTTTAGGCGCCCAAAAGATGGATAAAATGCATGTCACAAAGAGAAATTTTGAGAAGATGGATAAGAAATACAATTTTTCCACACGTATAAATGCCGAGAGAATTGCGATGAAATATTCAGCTTTTAACGTGGTAAGCACTTCCATGGAAAAATACGAGCAATATTCGCACAAACTATACAGAGGATGGATAGATGTTGAAGAAGAAGAAAAATTC
>WGFY01000031.1 GCA_015491995.1 Mesoaciditoga sp. | reverse complement strand
ATATAAAGTTGAGGACATGGCAGGATATAGTAAAAGTGCAAGTAAAGTCATTGGATTCGATAACACCAAGCCAGTTATAGTGTCCACTACGCCAACTGCTCCAGCAACTGTTGCGGGTGCAGCGACGTTCACGGTCACGGTTCACGCAACTGATAATCTCAGTGCTATAGAATCTGTCACCATTGGTGGAGTTAGCGCAACGTTGACGACAAAGACGTCAACTAACGAGTATGGTGTGCTTAACGGAACTTATGCTGCAACGCTTGTGGCACCCAACACATCTGGTTATGCCACTTATGATGTTGCTGTATATGACAACGCTGGAAACGAAGCAACAGGTTCTGTAAGAGTATTTGTTGATGTCACAGCTCCAAAGATAACTGCCAAATTCGCCGGAACAGGTGTCACACCATCGGTAACTGTAATGCCAGGTAAAACTTATACTGTTTACGCTAAAAACGCAGCTACCTTAACGATAACTGCAACCGATGATAGCGAGTCAACTGTTACACTTTACGCAACAGTTGCAAAATTTGATAGTACACCGTGGAGTAGCAATTCAACAAGAATTTCACCAACTACTATTTCCACTCCATTGAATGCAAACACATATGCTATAACTGCTTGGGCAACCGATGCGTTTGGACATGAGGCAACATTCGATGTTGCAACTGTAACGGTTGTAATAGATACCACATCGCCAACAGCAACGTTGAGCGTTCCATCTACATTGAATGTGGCTAACTTCGATACAGCCGTTGCAACGTACACTGCAACTGATGCGAACTTTAAAGCCGCGACGCTCACCATTAATGGTCATAGTTTAGCAGTTGGTCAAGCTTCCGTTTCCACACCAGCAACGGTGTCTTTGAATGCCACGACATTCAAATTGAGTGCAGTAAACGGAACCACAGTCACCGCTACACTGACGGTTTTGGATAAAGCTGGAAATCTCACGACTGCCACAGATTCATTCTACGTGGATACCGTTGCGCCTACTATGTCGGTTAACAAAACACTTTACAAGTCAGGTGGTAGTTACTACTTAGACATTCAATTCTCCGAATACATGAAAGATGCTACAATAACCAATCTCGCCTCGACTGATGTATTATTTGACGTCAATGGTGTTTACTATTACTTGGATACTAACGCAACTCAGGCTAACAGCTACGTCAATGACATGGGAAAGGGACTGTTGCATATATCGCAGTTGCTGACAACGTCTGGTGCTACGACAAACGTGCTTCCGCTAGCAGGGAACACAGTAACCATTACACTGAATGCTACAAGTTTTGTGGATTCGTGTGGTAATCCACTTACAAAGAATTCCACTACGGTGACGTTCAAGAATGTTTCGTCTCCAAACCCTGTCAATCCTTAATTTGTAAAAACGAATCTTCAAAAGCGTCCACAACTGTGGGCGCTTTTTTTATCTCTCAACTTTTTCCCAATTTTGTCGATAAAAATGGTGTCCCCCAAAATCAGGGCGAAATGGAGGCACTTAATTGATTCAGTGCAAATGTTTTTATACTGTAAAAGGAGGACTCTCTTGAAAGTAGGTCTGGCACTTGGTAGTGGTGGAGCGAGAGGTTTGGCTCACATTGCTTTGTTTGAGAAGTTGAATTCAATTGGAATAACGCCGTACAGCATTGCAGGATCATCAGCTGGTGCGGTAATAGGCGGGCTTTATTGCTTGTACGGCTTGGATGGCTTGATGGATCGCATGCTTGAGGTCGTAAGGCTTAACAAGGAAATAGTGGCGAAGACGGATGAGCTGATGGGTAAAAAGCGCAACTTGAAGAATGAAGTTATGGAAATGTCAAAGATCGTTATGGCTCATTCTTTGTTAACGGGAAACGTGATTTACGATTCTCTAAAACATCTTTTTGGATCTAAAAGATTTTCGGATTGTAAAATTGATTTTGCCGCCGTGGCTTTCGATATAGAACATGAAAAAGCCATTGTGATAGACGAAGGATTTCTTGTTGATGCAATCGTATCGAGTTCCTCTGTTCCAGGAACTTTCCCTCCTGTTAGGCTTGGAGGAATGAACTTGGTAGATGGTGGAACTACACGTGTCATCCCTGTGAAAGAGACAAGGGAGCGTGGGGTGGACTTTGTAATCGCATCCGATGTTTCCCCATTCGTCCCAGATCTGTCAAATATGCTTTCTATTCAATACACCGTCGATGATGTTAAGGGAAAGATTCTCGCAGATATAGATCTAAGTGAGGCTGATTTGGCGATAAAGTTCAACATTCCCAAGATTCGGTGGTACGAGTTTAACAAAGCAAAACAAATATGCCAAATCGCAAAGAAAGAATTGGAAAATGTCGACTTTTGTTCTGTTTTGAAGGAAAACGATCCTGAACCAAGTTCATAAAGATGAGATGCCGTATCAAGTACGGCATGATTTTCAAGTTTGTTCGATCACGTAGGGGCAATTCATGAATTGCCCGTACTAAAAGATCCGTGATTCCTTTTTTGTGGTACAATATAGACGAGAAACGGGGAGCCGGTGAAACCGGCTGAGAGGAGGCTAAAAGCCTCGACCCTTTGAACCTGCTCCGGATAATGCCGGCGAAGGGAAAAATGGGCCGTTCCCCCGTGGGGAGCGGATTTTTTTATTTTACTCAGGAGGTGGTACGTATGAAGAAGTTCGTCTTATCGATTTTTTTTGTGACGGTGATCGCGATTGGAGTTTTTGCCACAGAAACTTTAACGGTTTACACCTATGACAGTTTTATATCCGGAATGGCCAAGCAAATCGGACCGATTTTCGAAAAGTTGTACAACTGCAAAATAAATTTTCTTTCTTTTGGTGATGCTGGAAATCTTTTATCAAGATTGATTTTGGAAAAGTCGCATCCCAAGGCGGATGTGGTCATTGGACTTTCGCAAAGTCAAGTGCCAAAAGCTTTAAGTGAAGATATCTTTCAATCCTACAAACCACTTGACATCACAAGTGTTACAAACAAATCATTTCTCATTGATTCAAAATACAGACTGATTCCGTTTGATTATGGTGCTCTTGCCATCGTGTACAATCGCAAGATAATGAAAAATCCCCCAAAAAGTTTTGAAGAACTCCTCGATCCAAGTTTCTCTCGTTCTTTGATAGTGGAGGATCCAAGAACATCAAGCACAGGGCTCGATTTTTTGTTGTGGACAATAGGGGTGTACGGAAAGAACTGGCAAAATTATTGGAAAAAATTCTTGCCTACAGTGAAGACCATCACCAGCGGATGGGATGCCGCATTTGAAATGTTGGAAAGGGGAGAGGCTCCGATGATGGTCAGTTACGCCACTGATGAAGCTTACGACTATTACTATTACAAAGGTTCCAAGATTGGAGTGATAATACCATCCGATGGTGCTTACATCGAGGTGGAATATGCTGGTATACTTAAAGGTGCAAAGCATTTGGGACTCGCCAAAGAATTCATGAATTTTGTTTACACTAAAGAATTTCAAGAGGCGATCCCACTCAATCAATGGATGTATCCTGTTACGAAAGTTCCGTTGCCAAAAGTGTATAAAAAGTACGTTCCCAAAATCACAAAAATGGTGATGGTTAAATCTTCATCAATAGAGAAAAATCTTTCAAAGTGGTTGAAAGAGTGGAGTGTATTGGTAATACGGTGAGAAAGAGAACAGAAATTTTTGAGTTGACACCTGCCATGATTTTCATGGTAGGTGTCTATGTGATTCCCCTCGGTGTCATAATTTTTTACGCGTTGAAAAACGGAACGAGTCTTTCGGCTTTCTCTTCACTTAATTTGCATATAATGCATTTCACCTTCTATCAAGCTATTCTTTCAACACTGCTTGCCTTTGCTTTGGGGTTGCCGGGGGCATATCTGATAGGACGCACCACTTTCAAATTCAAATCCGCTTTCAGCGCCCTTTCCACAGTGCCATTTGTCATGCCTTCCATATCGATGGCATTGGGCTTTTTCACTTTCTTTGGTCACAATGGAATTTTCAATTCTTATTTCCTTTGGCCGATCTTTCATGTGCGATTCGAGCCGTTATATTCACTTTTAGGAATTGTAATCGGGAACGCTTTTTACAACTTTCCACTTATCATGATAATAGTTGGTGGAGCCATATCGACACTCGATCCCATGTATTCTGAAGCCGCACAAGTAGATGGGGCGTCTAAGCTCAAAGCGTTTTTGCATGTAGAACTTCCCATGTTATTTCCTGCTTTAACGACTTCTTTTCTGTTGGCATTTGTTTACTGTTTCACATCTTTTGCAGTCGTACTCATGATAGGCGGGGCCCGGTACGCGACATTGGAAGTTCAAATATACATGTATCTCAAGACCTTGTTTGACTTTAAAGATGCGGCGTCACTCACCATTCTCCAACTTTTTTTTGTAAGTGCATTTGCAGTGGCTTTTTCAATTTTAAGGAGATCAACCGGGATATTTTCTCAAGAGATGTCAAAAGTTCAAAAAAAATTCCCACTTTGGGGGTATTTTTACGTTTTAACCGTTTTCATATTCATATTCGGGCCTATTTTTTCGCAAGTGTTTTCAGGTTTTTGGAATTTCAACACTTCAAGGCCAACCTTTGAATGGATGAAAAGACTTTTTTCTGGAAGCATGAACCCTTTTATAGGAAACTCCGTATTGTCTGCCATAATGTGGACGGTATTTTTTGCATTTTCAAGCGCATCCATTGTCGTACTTCTTTCGCTTACCTCAGCTCACGTAATACAAAAAAAGCACATGTCTTTTTTGGAGGCAATCTTTACTTCACCACTTGCCGTTTCCCCTGTAACGTTGGCATTTGGGTATGTTATCATTCAGAATTACATTTCACTTTCTTTTCCCGTTGAAATCATAATGGTTTACAGCGTGCTCTCATTTCCACTCGGCTTTCAAACTCTCATTTCAGGATGGGAGAGGTTTCCTACAGAAGTGGATGATGCCGCATCGATGGATGGCGCAAACTTTTGGGTGAAAACTTTTAAAATAAGAATACCTATACTGAAGCCTCAGATAACATCTGCTTTCTTGTTTTCGTTTGCCATAGCCATGGGAGAAGTGGGGGCGACTATGATGCTTTACGATCCGCATTTTCCAACCATTTCGATAAGTGCATACAGACTTTTCTCTTCAAGGCATGCTCCAGAAGCGCAGGCTCTGAGTGCAATTCTTACTATTGCTACTTTTTTCATATTTTACATCCTTGAAAAGCCGATTTTAACTCAAAAAAGCGGTTTTTGAGCCATATTCCGAGGTTAACTTCTTTTATGTCATTCAATCTCCAATAATCTCCGATTTCCTAATAAATTCGTACATTATTTTGTTTTCTCGATAACATGGTGTATGATCTTGAGTGTGTATGAAACAGAAAGGAGAGATAAAAAAATGCAAGTTGGAGACTGGATGGATAAAAATTTCGAAAAGATACTGACGAAGTTCACCGTTGGAGAGACAAAGAAAATCCTTAAGAATGAAGATTCTACTTGTGGAATTATTTGTGACGGCGATAAATTTGTTGGTATCGTTAAAAGCGATAAGATACTTGGTGTCGATGATAAATTGCCAATCTTGGATTTTGTTAATAAAGTTGCCTATGTCTTGGATCCACAGGATACTTTAGACGAAGCGGCCGTTTTCTTTTTAGAATCGGATATGGAAAAGCTTCCTGTTTTAGATGATGGCAGCATCGTTGGAGTACTCGATCTCTTTCAAATACTTGATGCTTTTACTCAGATGGCTGGCTTTGGTGAAGGCGGCATCAGATTGGAAGTTGAGCTTAAAGATACCCCTGGTGAGCTGAAAAAATTACTTGATATATTGTACACACACTCTTTGAACATTCTTTCTGTCTTAATACATCCATCCAAAGAAATGGGAAAAAGAATTGCGATTTTACGGGCTAACGGCAAGAGTGTGAGAGATCTTGCAAAAATTTTAGAAATTAACGACGTGGTTTATCGTTCAATAATAAAGGAAGAAGAGATGTAAAGGAGGGAATGAAGTGAAAGTTGCGGTGGTTTCCTTTGAAGTTTATCCGTTGGCAAAAGTGGGAGGACTTGCAGATGTGGCAGGTGCTCTTCCAAAAGCTCTTAAGAGAAAAGACGTGGATATCTCCGTATTCATGCCATTTCACAAAAAAGTCAAAGAAAACATTGAAAAGTTGGGACTCACATCCGAAAAAGTGTTGGATGAATTTAGTTTGGGTCTTGCAACAGATGAAAAGGCAAGCCTTTACAAAACGAATTTGCCCGGAACCGATATACCAGTTTATCTCATAGAAAATGAGCATTACTTTTCATCAGATGATGTTTATGGTTCTCCAGACGGAGGCGAACAGGCTATTTTCTTTACGAAAGCCGTGTTGGAAGCTATGAAGAATATGAAAGCTCATTTTGATGTCATTCACGCAAATGATTGGCAAACCGGTTTACTCCCGGTTTATTTGAAAACATCTTACAACAACGAACCTGCTTTCTCCGGAACTGCCACCATGTACACCATACATAACTTAGGATATCAAGGATTGTTTGATAGAGTGTACATGGGATTTGCAAGGCTTCCGGATTATATTTTTAACGCCGATGCCATAGAATTTTACGGGAAGTTGAATTTCATGAAGGGCGGGATAATTTTCTCAGATATCGTCAGTACCGTTAGTCCAACTTATGCGGAAGAGATAAAAACTCCAGAATATGGAGAAAAATTAGAAGGTGTTTTGCAATCCAGAAGCGACGTGCTTTATGGTGTTTTGAACGGCATAGATTACGAAGAAAACGATCCTTCATCAGATAAGAGAATTCCTTACCATTATGATTTGAACAACCTTGATGGAAAGTCGAAAGATAAAGAGGATCTCCAAAAAGAAATGGGACTTGAAATAAAACCAGACATACCTGTAATAGGTCTTATAAGCAGGCTGGTGGATCAAAAAGGGTTGGATATCATCAACGACATAATGCGCTACGTGATAAGTTGTGGTGTGCAATTTGTACTCCTTGGAACGGGAGATTCAAAGTATGAAGAGTCTTTCTCACAATTGGCAAAAGAATTTCCGGAGAAAGTCAGTGCCAAGATCGGATTCGATATAAATCTGGCACAAAGAATATATGCGGGCTCTGATTTCTTTTTAATGCCATCACGATATGAACCATGTGGATTAGGTCAGATGTACAGCCTTAGATACGGTACAATCCCGATAGTACGCTACACCGGTGGATTGGCAGACACGATCGTTGAATTTGATGGAGAAAACGGCAACGGATTTGGCTTCAAATCGTACGATTCATCACATCTTATCCGTTCGATCTTGAAAGCAATTTATCATTATCATAAAGACGATGATATGAAAAAGCTCATTCATAATGCAATGACCACAGACCTTTCTTGGGAAAGATCCGCAGGGGAATATCTAAAACTTTACGATCTCGCTCTGAGAAATCATTGAGGTGATGTAGATGCCGGAATTGAGAAAAGACCCAATAGTAAGAACTTGGGTGATAATTTCAACAGAACGCGCTAAGAGGCCCCATGATTTTGCAAGGCCGAAGACAGATAAAGTCAGTAAATTCGATCCATTTGCCAGCGGGAATGAATCAACAACCCCCCCCGAGATCATGGCTTTTAGGCCGGCAAACACCGAACCAAACACGCCAGGTTGGTGGATAAGGGTGGTCCCAAATAAATTTCCCGCTTTGGATTCAACTCTCGATTTGAAAAAACTTGGTCATGGTATGTACGATTCCATGACCGGTTTTGGAGCCCATGAAATAATCATAGAGACACCCGATCAAGATGCGACAATTTCGACGCTTGATTACAAGCAAGTCGAAGAAGTGATATGGGCTTACAGAGAAAGATATAACACGCTGTTAAAAGATGAAAGAATAAAGTACGTTCTGATATTCAAAAACTATGGTGCCGATGCAGGAGCTTCGCTTGCGCATTCACATTCCCAGATAATAGCCACTCCAACTGTCCCAAGACGCGTTATGGAAGAGATAGAAGGCTCTGGAGAATATTACAAATTCAGGGAACGTTGCATATATTGTGACATCATTCAACAAGAAAAAATGGAAAATACCAGAATAGTCGAGGAAAACGAAGACTTTATAGCATTCGAGCCTTACGCTTCGCGTACACCATTTGAAACATGGATACTTCCGAAAAACCATCAATATGATTTTGGAGAAATAAGCGAGAATCATGTCAAGACTTTCGCAAGTATCATGAAAAACGTTCTTCTCAGAATGAGATTGTCTTTGGAGGATCCACCATACAACTTCATGATACACACTGGGATGCCTTCTGGAGAAGGAAGAAGTTATTATCATTGGCATGTTGAAATAGTTCCAAGGCTCACAAAACTCGCTGGATTTGAATGGGGATCCGGATTTTACATAAACCCAACTCCTCCAGAAGAAGCTGCAAAATATTTAAGAGAAGTGGATATATCCAAAGCATTATGAACATTGCGAAAACCATAAAGCTCGTGAATATGAAATATACCGCCCCTATAAGTGTCACTGGGACGGCTTGCTCTTTGAATTGTAAGCACTGCGGGAGTCATTATCTTGAGCATATGATACCCATTTCCAAAACGAGCTCGATTCAAAAGAGGGTAAAAAGTCTTCTCATAAGTGGTGGTTCCACACGGTTTGGGAAAGTGCCGATACTTCCTCATATGGATGAAATAAGGAGATTAAAAGGGAAAGGCTATCGTCTGAACTTTCATGTGGGATTGGTCGATGAGAGCGAAGCGTTGGAAATTTCCAGAATAGCAGATGCGATATCATTTGATTTTGTTGGAGATGATGAGACAATTCGTTACGTTTACAACCTTGATAAAAGTGTAGACGATTACGTGAGAACTTTTGAACTTTTGAAAAAGTACACTGACAAAGTGTATCCACACATCACGATTGGGTTGAATTGTGGAAAGGTAACCCATGAGTTCAAGGCAATTGAGTTGCTTTCGCATTATGAACAAAAAAAGATCGTCTTCATAGTTTTTATTCCAACACCAGGTACGATCTTTGAGAAATGCCCTACTCCATCGTTGAAAGACGTAAGAGCTATTTTCAAATATGCCAGATTGAAATTCAAATGTGATTTGAATCTTGGTTGTATGTATCCAAAGGGAAAGTTACGAGATAAAATAGGACTTGCCGCTATAGAAAATGGATTTGATGTTATAACACAACCTTCTGCAAATGTGGTAAAAAAGCTGAAAGAGTGTGGATATACAATAGTTTGGTCAGATGAATGCTGTGTGCTTTGAATTTTTGTAAGAGTGTGATATTATTTGACTGAATGGTAAAAGTCTTTTGATAGAAGGGAGTGCTCCTATGGCCACGCGATCGACTAACAAAACGAGGGAAGCCATATTAAAATCCGCAAGGGATGCTTTTGCGTCGAAATCTTATGCGGAAGTATCGATGGAAGATATTGCGGAATTTGCCAAGGTAAAAAAGCCTTTAATTTACTATTATTTTCCAAGCAAAGAAGAACTTTTCAAGGAAGCTTGGAATGAGGCTTTTCACAAACTTGAAGATAAAGTGCTCGGAGTACGCGAAGAAGATGGCAAATACGTGAAAAAGGTAAAAGAAATTTTGCGTGCTTACATAGACTTCTTGAGAAACGATCGAAAATCCTTAAGACTCATAGAAAGAGAGAAAACGCGCTTTTATTCTGAAAAAAGTAGCAATTGGAAATACATGAAAAACAAATATGATATCTTCGTTCAGCAAGTGGCAGATGTCATATCCCCTGAAGCAGGTGCTTCCTCTTCTGAATATGCAAGGGCTATAACCGATATAGTGGGATCCTCATCTTTGCTTCCTGAAGGACAAATGTCTCCGGAAACACTTGAACTGATAATAATAAAAGGAATTCACAGTTGAAAAACAGGCAGACTTTAAAGTCTGCCTGTTTGATGATCATATGGCGCTTATTATATCTTTGTCAACGCCTCCTATTGATTCAAGCGCCTTCCTTCTTTCTTCGCGAAGGCCAGACATTTTCTTTTCGTACTCTTTTTTACCGTAAAAATTCATGGGATCGAATTTGCTTATGTCCCAATCTTCTGTACTTACCGGAACATCGAAGCCAGTAGTTGGATCGTACTTGAATTTTATCTTTCCTCTAAGTGCGTTTTCAACGAAGTCAAAAGTGTCTTGTGGCTTTATCTTCAGTCCATCGCGCCCGCCGATCCATCCTGTGTTGATCACGAAAGCCTGGAATTTTTTGCCTTCAAGGAATTTTTTGAACGTGTTTATTTCTTTTGCCAGATCCTCAATTACAAACGGATTGAAGCCAACCGTTCTAACCGGCTGCCCTACTTTTGAGGGATCATCTGCGCTGGTGATCGTGGATTCTCCGAGCCCAAATACAGCTGCAGCTTTTTCAACACTGTCAACTTTGAGTATTGGGGGTATATCATCGCGGCGTGTGTTGAAGAATATAACATTCACCTTTCCAACACTGTAATCGGATGCATGATATGGAATATGCTCTCTTGGAAGAACTGCACGACCATTTGTGCTTACGCTCATGTCATCGAAATCTATCTTTCCGCTTGGAGACACGTAAACGTTTTCGAGTATTGAACCTTCTTTCTTTACCGCTATGAGTAGTAAAGGCTGCGAAGAAATGCTATCTGTTTTAACGTAAAAATTTCTTTCAGATCCGAAAGTGTTAAGATCAGAATTTATGAAATTTATATCATCTTGAACTATTTCCACTGACTCTGGAGCTTTAAGATCATGCGTTGCACAGGTTAAAGTCGTCTTACCAGTTCCACTTAAGCCAAATATCAAAATACCAAATCTTTTGAGGGAATCTTCGATCTCCAAGTTATACGCTTTAGAGCCAGCGTGTAATCCAAGATGAAAATGCTTTTCTCGAGCAAGATACATGGCAAGTCGTAAGGCTGCCATCTTAGTTTCACCGTAATAATCGGAACCAAGTATGAGTTCAGTGGACTCTTTCGGAAAAACGAGGATCTTTCGCTCTGGATATTCTGGTATGGTGATCACGCTTATCTCATCTGTCTCATGACCATTCGGCTCAAATAGGTTTCTCTGGTACATGAAAGCCAATTGAGGATATGCGGAACTGACAAGAAGTGTTGATTTGAATGTGCAAGCTGACTCATCACCCACTCTGGCATTTATCTTTATCATGTCGTGAGAATCGATGAATTCTTGGGCTCCTTTTATATATTTTTGCGCTTCAGGATCGCTTGCATCGTAAATTCCGGTGAATTTTGCGCTTCTAGATTTGATTTTGGAATGAAAAAGCGGAAGATTCAGCTCGTTTGGAATCGAAAACCTCTTTGACATTTCCCACAGCTTATCCGGTGAAGGATTATCAATGATACGTTGTGAAGAACCCTTTAACATTGTGACCATCTCCTTTTTTTAGTCGTTATTCTAATCCCAAGAAGGACAAAATTTTTTTCACCGTCAGTATATCTTCTTCATGTTCTATTTCGCCACCTGGCGTTTCAAGGATCATTGGTATGCAACGTATTTCATCGTACGAAAAAAAGTTGGTAAATCCATCTTTTCCGATGTAACCTTTACCTATTCTTTCATGTCTGTCTTTGTGAAAGCCAAGTGGGTATTTTGAATCGTTTAAGTGACACATGATCAACTTATCCATACCGATTGTATCATCAATTTCACTCAAAAGTTCTTTCATACCATCACGAGTGCGGATATCGTAGCCTCCATCGAAACCGTGACATGTATCATATGTGAATTTGACATTACAGCCGCTGATATCGGCTATGGTTTTCAATTGGTGAAAGTTGTAGCCGATATTTCCTCCTTTTGGAGAAACGTTTTCAAGTACCAGCATCACATCTTTGGGTGAGTCTTTCAAAATTTCGTAAATGGCGCGTCCTACCCTTTCAAGAGCTACTTCCGCAGGACTGTCCAATCGACTACCGGGATGGACGTTAACGTACTTCAGGTTCAGTTCATGTGAGATTTCCAATTCGCTTTTCAAAAGCACTTTGGATTTCTCCCAAACATCTTCTTTTGGGCTTGCAAGATTGATCAGGTAGCTTGCATGGATCAAAACTTTTGTGGGATCTAATTTGTACTTGTCCATTCCTTCTTTGAACTTTTTTACCTTCATTTCGTTGAGAGAAGTTCTCCACATTCTAGGACTATGCGAAAATATTTGGAAAGTATTTCCTCCAATTTGGACTGTTCTAAATGGAACACTCGAAATGGGGCCAGACATATGTGCACCTATGAACAATTACAACACCTCCAAGTCAAAAACCACTTTGAGAATGCCATTTTCAAAGTAAGGCTTTATCATCTCACCATTTATTCGAACCGTAGAGGATTTTAGTTCCTTTAAAGTCATAAAACTTATCACCGCTTTTTTATATCTTCCTTCGTACTCTTTGTGCAAAGCCTTCACACTCACGTTGTAGATTGCAGATTCACTTTCCACCGATACTTGGTAAAGATTGTAAATACCTTTTTTGTAATTGAGAGTTTCTCCATCGTCCTCATACACTTGAGTCGATGCACGTTGACCATAAAAGTCCAAATACAACATCATTTTTTCCTTCTCAAAAAAGTAGTTCATGGAGTCAGTTTTTGAAATTATCGAATCTTCTTTTACAAACACAGGGATCTCGTCAAGAGGGGCATCTATTTTATAAACTTTTTTGCCATCATATTTTTCTCCGTTTCTCACATCGATCCATTCTCCTTTAGGGAGATAAACAGGTCTCCATGTGACATTTGGTTCGGTGACGGGTGCCACGATCATCGAATTTCCAACCATGAATTCATCGTTTAAGTTGTAAAGGTTTTCATCACTTTGATCGTACATGAACAACGGTCTCATTATAGGAGTTCCACTCTTGTAAGATTGGAAAAAGAGTGTGTAAAGATATGGAAAGAGTTCATAACGCATCTTTATGTACTTCTTGAGTATCTTTTCTACATTTTCTCCAAAAGCCCAAGGTTCTTGATTTCTCGTACCAATGGCGGAATGATTTCGGAAAAACGGAAAAAATGTTCCGATTTCCATCCAACGCACGAGAAGTTCTGCGGTGGCGTTACCTCCAAATCCACCAACATCCGTCCCACAGAAGCTTACGCCACTCAATCCCAATCCCATGGAAATAGGCATCTCCGTCTTAAGGTGTTCCCACCAGCTTGAATTGTCGCCCGTCCATACAGCTGCGTATTTTTGTATACCAGCGAATCCAGCTCTGCTTAATATGAAGGGCCTTTTGTTTGGCCTGTAAATTTCAAATGCTTTCGTGGTTGCCATTGCTTCGAGGAGTGCATAGACGTTTCTGACCTTTAAATGCGGCCATTTTTTGTTTGAGTCGTCCATATGAGTTATTTCGTAGGCATGATCTTTTTGAAAAGTGAATTCCTTTAGCTTTTCAAGCAAAGTAAAATCCATTGGCTCATCGCTCGATAGTAAATTCTTCAACTCTTGTGTGTTTGTATCTGTCCATACTATAGATGGTTCGTTCATATCATTCCATATTCCATCTACTCCAGCTTCAAAAAGGGATTTATGTTGAAGTGCCCACCAGTTTCGAACATCCGATCTCAAAAAATCTGGAAAGACACATTTTCCTGGCCAGACGTAACCGGTGAAATTATTTCCACTTTTAGATTTTGCAAAAGCGTTTATGGCTTTTCCGGATTCATACACTTCGTAGCCATCTTCTTCTTTCACACCTGGATCCATTATGACAACAACCTTGAATCCGCTTTTTTTCATTTCATCAACGAATTTTTTGGGATCATTGAACCTATCGCCCCAAGTGAAAACACGGTACCCCTTCATGTAATCTATGTCGAGATAGATCACATCACATGGAATTCCGTCTTGTCTCATTTTATGCGACACGTCAAGTGCTTCTTGAGCTGTCGCATAGCTCCAACGTGACTGTTGGTATCCCAGTGCCCAAGCCGGTGGCATGGAGATTCTTCCAACAACGGCGGTGAAATGCTTGATAACATCTGCAACAGTAGGACCGTATATCGCGTAAAATTCAATCCCATCGTCTTCAACTCCCAAAGTGTATGAATCTCCCTCCATGTTGAAAAAGGAACGAGAGGTGGAATTAACATAGAATCCCATTGCCGGTTTCTTAGGAGAAAGCACTATAAAAAATGGTATGGAAACGTACATCGGATCCAAATCCGGTGTGTGAAGAGGGTTATCCATATTCATCATTTTCATATTCCTTCCACGTTTGTCCAAGAAACCCATCTTCTCTCCAAAGCCAAAAAAATGGGCACTTGAAGAATTAAATCTTGCCCATGTTTTTCCGTTTTCACTTGAGAGTTTTTCTAATCGTGCAAGCTCTTCGCCATTTGAAACAAAAACAACATCTTCTCCTTCTTCGACAGCTTCAAAATCGCAATTGGCTTTTATGGCGACATTTTTAACGATGTTTACCGGATTTGAGAAATTTCCAAACGATATCTTTAAGATCACATCATTCATTTTTTTAATTTTTTTCAATTGAATCCACCTCGCTTTCACTGCTTTTTCAACAAATCGCTTACATGCATGATCTTTGATGTCATACGAACAAGTTTGGCATTTTCTCCGTCATACAAGAGAATGTAAGTGTTATTTGGAGAACCACTCATTATAAATGTTGAAGTGTTAACTTTAAAAGTGTAAGATGTGGAAATATCTGGAAAGCTGTTTATGTAAAATCTTTGAGGGGATAAACCTGGTTTTTCTTCAGATTGAAAGATATATCTCTCATTCTTTGACACTCCGATCCATACATTGTTTTTTCCAGTGACGTAAAAAGAAAAAAACACCTTTCCGTTTTTATTCTGAAGAAGGGTTACGATCTTCTCGAGATCCACTTGTGAATTCGAAAGAAAGTGATAGGCGTTGATGTATAAATCCACAATTCCTCCTGGATTCAGAGCTGTTTGCATAGTTGAAATTTCATTTTCCATCTTGTTCAATTTACCATTTACGGAGCCATCGATGATTCTGTTGAGTTTTGACATTTCTTTTGAAGTGGATTTAACGAGAGATAAATCCACTATGCTCATAAGACTACCAAATATGGCACCAGCAATGATGGCTATTATCACGATTTTAAAAAGCAGCGGTGTTTCTTGTCCTTCCGTGCTATCCATAGCTTACCTCCTGTATCTTTTAGAAAAGAACGATACGAGTTCTAATTAATTCGTACATTTTGACGATCGCTTCTGTCTTTCTTTTTATCTTTTGAAGAGTGTTATCAACGTATTTTGTATTTCTTTTAGAAATTTTTGATATGTCTTTGTAAGGGATACGTTGAAGGTGCATCTCAAATATCTCGAATTCTTCATCACTTAGAATCTCTCTGCATTCTTTCATGAATTCCTCAAGCATGTACCCATCCATTATGTTCTGCTCATACCCAAAGTCTGATGATTTGTCTTCTATGTTTTCGTCGATTAGCATATCCAATTTTATCGAGTCGGTGAGCATTTTGTTTTTCATTCTATTCAGATATGTTAAAAAAGATTTTATCTCGGAGTCTATGGATTTCCATACAAAACTGGTAAAAGAACTTTTACCGAATTTATAATAATAAATAGCCTTTAAAATCCCAACTAAGCCGTTTTGAATAAGATCTTCTTTCTCGCCCCATTGAGGGTAGTATTTGCCAGATATTTTCAAAACCATTGGATAATAACGTTCGACCACAAAATTCGTTGCTTCTTGTACTCCGTCTTGAGCGAGTTTTACAAGCTCAAGGGTTGACTTTGTTCTGAATTTATATCTTAGATGAAGCATTTTTGTATTCCATCATTTCATGATATTCTGCATCGTGTAGTAAACACCATCGACAAGATGCGAACTTGGTCCATACATTATTTCTAACTCATCAACTCCATTTGGAAGGCCTTTGGAGTAAGAGGCTTCAAATTCAAAGAAATTCCTATTTTTTGAGAATTTTTTTATCCGTTTGATTTCAGAATAGGATATAAGCGATCCCTTGCTAAGACAAACGAGTTCCTTTTCCATATCCGTTGGCTTTTCATCCACCACGAGGTACAAGGTCACGTTGTTCATGATTATAGAAGAAAAGAATTCCTTTCCATGGCCTTTAAGGGAAGAAGCGCGTAATATGACGACGTTTTTAGTCGTCTGATTCATTTTAAAGATGTCATTTAGCTTGGGAAACTCATAAACCTTTATCTTTTGATGGATTCTGACTATGTTGACCGGCTGCTGAAATCCATTGTCCTCAACCAGAACTCTTGAAGGATTTTCTATATCATATCCCATAGGATCCAAAAGTCTGAATTTTACAAAAACTTTCCCGTTGGCAAATGACAGCCCGTCTATTATAGGAAATATCAAAGATTTTTGAGTTTTAATATCGTAGAGATTCACCTTGTTATTTGCAACATCTGTTGTCATAAGAGTTCTTCCTGTCATGTTCGAAGAAAAAACGGAAGTGGAATTGACCAAAGGAAATTTAATTCCTCCTATGAGTGCTGAGTGTGAATTTATGAACACCACGCTAGAACCCAACAATTCGAATGTGAAAGGAATGGATCCTTTTGGAAATGGGATTGAGGAAAGTTCTTTGCCACTTATCACATCGAACCTTCTGATCTTTTTTTCAGTTAAATCCATCACATACACAACGCTACTGAACTCTCTTATGTAACTAAAAATGTGAACTTCTTTATCAAAAAGCCTGAATTTTCTTATAAGAACACCTTGATCATCAAACACATCCACTTGATCTTTTCCATACTCTCCGACGTAAAGCCTCCCCGCATTATCCGTACAAGAGACCACTGGATGCGATAATTTTGAGATGAATACCTTCTTTTTTGAGAAATTTGATGAATATTCATACACACTTCCATTTTCAAATGAAATGAAAAAAGAATCCATTTGAGGTGAATAAATCATGGAAGTTGGTGTGGAATCAACTCCTATTTTATGCCTTATTTGGTGCGCTCCAAATTCTTCAACAAATCGATTTGCACCATCAAGTACGTAATAATTTTGTTTTCTCATGCACACTGAAAGAGGGCTGTAGAATACCTCTGTGCCGTAAAACCCTTCTATTGAGTTTACGTACTTTATGCTTAACACCGGAGAAAATGTCGTGACGGAAGCATTTGCCAGTTCGTTAAGAAGCAAAAAAACCGGCTTTTGTCTAAAAACATCACCGGCAGTTTGAATGGCTTCAATAGCCTTTTTGGTGTTACCTTTCATGATGTTCAAGCGAGCTTTGAAGTACCATAAATCCGGAGCATCTGCCACGTTTACCGTTGATGAGAGTGAAAGCTTCGTTAGAGATAAGGATTGATCGATCTCACCTTGATTCCATGCTTGAACAGCAGCGGAAAAAGAATCCAAATAATTCGCAAATGAAGAAAATGTTATCAAAAACATCGCCAACGTGAAAAGGATTTTTCTCACTTGTTTCCTCCAAAAAGTTCTTTTATGGATTTTAAAATATCCATTTTGTTCTCATTCGCATTGAGCAATCTTCTAATGTTTGCTTTATGCCTGTAAATGCTCAATGCCGTCAGAAACGCGATCGATATCGAAAAATTCCATTGTTTTGTAAGAATGGCAGTCAAAGTTAACACCAAAAGCCCTACTATGGATGCAAGAGATACGTATCTCGTACTCAAAGCTATTAAGAACCATATGAATACAAATTCGACTCCCATCCACGGATTAATTGCAAATACAAAACCCAGCGTACATGCAACGCCTTTTCCACCAACGAATTTCAGATAAATTGGGTAATCATGTCCAATCACTGTAAAAACACCTGTAAAGTATATTCCAACAACGTTTATTCCCAAAACGCGAGCCAGCATCACCATGATTAAAGCTTTGAAAGCATCCGTCAATATTGAAAGAGCTCCTATGAAAGGGCCCGCAGCACGTAAAGCGTTGGTTCCTCCAACATTGCCACTTCCAACTTTGCGAACGTCTACTCCTTTTATCGCCGGAAGAATATAGCTAAAAGGAATACTTCCGATGAAGTACGAAAAGATCATCATAAGCAAGGCTGGCATCATATCTATCTTCTCGCTTTTTCTACGATCCTAATTGGTGAAAGCGAGAGCGCTGGTATTCTCTTTCTCACGAAATTGATAAGCGATCTTTTCAAAGGTTCGTTGAACAATTCTGGAAAATTGACGAACACGGCGAAAGTCGGTGGAGCAACCGAGATTTGGGTTGCGTAATAGATTTTTAGGCTGTTACCTCCTCTTTTCGATGGCATTGAATGAGTGTAAGCAAATTCAGTGGCAGCTTTTGCTATTTTTGATGTTTGTATCTTTGCCACGTAAGAGTTATAAGAATTCAACACTTCGTCCAAGAGATTTTTTATATTCCAATTGTTTTTAGCAGAGACGGCAACCTTTGGGCTGTAGTCTATGAAGAACAATTCTCTTTGAACTTTTTCTTCCACATTTGAAATTCTTATATCCCATTTGTTCATTGCTATTACCGATGCTTTTTTATTTTCCTGCACCATAGAGGCTATCTTTTTGTCTTGAGTGAATATCTCGTCAGAGGAATCGGTTACAAGTATGCACACATCCGAATTGATGATGGCACGTATTGTCCTGGCTCCACTGTAGGACTCAACGCTTCCCTTTTTCACCCTGCTTCTTCTTCTCAAACCAGCCGTGTCCATGAACACGATCTCAGTATCATTGTATCTCACGCTAGCGTCTAATGTGTCTCTCGTTGTACCTGGTATTTTTGTTACTATCGATATCTCTTCTCCAAGAATGGAATTGATCAAAGAGGATTTTCCAGCATTCGGTTTCCCAACAATTGCAACTCGTATGGAAGGCTTCTCGATTTCTAAAGATTTCTCAGGTAAATTTTGCAAGATATTTTCAATCAACGTGTCAAATTCCATACCATGCTCAGCCGCTATAGGTAAAGGATCACCAACAGAAAGAGAGTAAAATTCCGACATGTGTTCAACGTAAATTGGATGATATTCTGCCTTGTTGACCACAAAGATGTAAGGATTTCCGGATTTTCTGACCATATCCGCAATTTCTATATCTTCTTTCGTCACGCTCGTTCTTCCGTCCACAACGAATATCACCAAATTGGCTCTCTTTATCCATTCTTTGAAGGAGCGATTCATCTCGGACTCTATATCATTTCCCGGTTTGATGAAGTATCCCGGTAAATCGACAAGCCTCATAGATATTCCTTCTAAATTCGTGTCAAAGATCACAGGGTCCCTGGTTAAACCCTCGTAATCCGCTACCAGAGACCTTCTGTAACCTACAAGCCTGTTAAAGATACTTGACTTTCCAACGTTTTTCCTGCCGGCTAAAACTACAACCGGTAAATCATTTCTGCTTTTCACTTTTCTCGTTTACCATATCACCTATAGTGGTTGTCATCGGGGAAGGGTTTAAAAAAGATTCTTCTTTTTTCTCACCTGAAGCGTTGCGCTGAGAACGTTCTCCATTCCTCAACGTCACAACCATATCTCTCTCATCCAGCTGAGGATTGTAAGAAACTTTGTGTATTTTGCCTTTCATGATTTTTCCCTCTTCAACTCCGTCTATGAAATGCGATCTGGGCAAAAATCCTTCAACGTTGTACTCCACAATTCTTACGATCGCTCCAGAATTTTTCACGCTTATTATTTCGCAATCAACAGGAGTTCCTGGTTTAACTTCTTTTGAAAGTTTTATCCAAGGGTCTTCCAAAGTTCTTTTGATACTAAGCCTCATTCTTCTTGACTCTGGGTCTATTTCGATTATCTTTGTGCTCACCTTTTCGCCCTTCTTAAGCACGTTTGAAGGCTTTTTAACAAAATTCCATGACAGCTCGGAAATGTGTGCAAAACCGGAAACTCCTTCTTCAATTTCAAGGATCGCACCGTTATCTAAAATTTTAACAACACTGGTTTCCACTGTATCACCAGTATGATAACGCTCTTCGATGCCATCCCACGGATCTCCAAGAACTTTTTTTATGCTAAAAGAAATTTTTCGACTTGCGGCATTTACATTTATAACTTCAACTTTGACATTTTGACCTTCTTCAAAATAGTTTTTCAAATTCCTTCTATAGTTACCGTAGAATATTTCCGAAGAATGAACCAAGCCCTTCACTCCCTCTTCAATCTTCACGAATATTCCAAAGGGAGCTATACCGGTTACAACAGCATCAACTACCGAATCCACAGGATATTTCTTTTCTATATCCTCCCAAGGATCAGGCGTTAATCTTTTTGTACTCAAGGACATTTTTCCATTTTTGACATCTTTTGAAATCACAAGCGCTTCAATTTCCTCTCCTACGTGAAATCTTTCCTTAAGATTCACATTTTTGTCCCATGTCACTTCAGATCTTGGGAGCAAAGCTGTCATAGGTCCAACATCCACAAAAACGCCGAAATTCGTGATTTCATCAACTTCACCCTTTATCTTTTGATCTTTCTCTATGGTATCTAAGAACTTCGCCCGTTCTTCGTTGATTAAGAAATCCCTTGAAAGTACTATGTTGTAATTTCTTCCCCTTCCCCTTTGCTCAAAAGTTATTATTTTAAATTCATACTCTTCTTTTGTGAGTTCAGAAGGATCTATCGAGTTTAAAGAAGAAGCTTGAGAGCCTGGTAAAAATGCTGAAAGCACTCCTCCAATTTCTACCGTGTAACCTCCACGCACCTTTTTAACTATATGTCCTTTTACAGTTTTACCCTCTCCACCTTCTTTGAGATCTTTAAGAACCTTGCGGATCATGTATTTTTTCTCAGAGAGGTACAATCTACTTTCATCGTCATTTCTATAACTTGTAACAACAGCTTTTATGACATCGTCTATTTTGTATTCACTCATCTCTTTAACAAGATAACCTGAATTTATTATTCCTTCAATTTTTGCTGAAACATCGACGATTATATGATCCTCTCCAACTTGGATTATCTTACATTCTCTGATCTCTCCGATATTCGGAGTCCCCAGATTTTCGTTGTCTTGTAAATATTTCTCCATTTCTTCGTTTTTTTCGTTGTTTTCCATTGTTTTCCCACCTATTGGTGGGCACACCTCCTTCAGTTTTTGAAATTTCTCAACCTCTCAACGATATCTTCTATCGTTCTTAATGGGGTTGAGGTCCCACTGCAGATTCCCACGCTTTTAACAGATTCAAACCAATTTTTCTGAATTTCAGATGCATTTGATATCATATAAGCGTTTTCATTCAATCTTTTGGCGATCTCGTATAATTTTTTGGTATTTGAGCTTTTTCTGCCTCCAACGATCAAGCATAAATCGTTGGACCTTGATAACCTTTTCACCTCCTCTTCTCTTTCCATGGTCACGGAACATATGGTGTTATGGATGTGAAAAGTGGAAAAAAAATCTCTTGAATTCAAAAAGGCCTTCGCCATTTCTTTAAAACCATCTATGTCCATGGTTGTTTGAGAGAACAGGGCTATCTTTTCCGCAGAAAAAGATATTTGGAAATTCTGCCAGTTCAGCACTTCAAGATGATCGACGGTGCTTTTCAAATATTCGACCTCTGCATGCCCATTTCTTCCATACAAAAAGAGTTCAAAACCTTTTTCTCTTTCACGTTGCAAAAGAGACGCAACCCTACTGACTACTGGACATGTTGCATCCACAACCTTTTTCGCGCTCTTTTCAAGTGTTCTTGAAACTTGCATCGGAATACCATGTGCTCTGATGACGACCGTGGAATCCAAGAGATTGGGCCATTTCTCTTTTAAATCAAACGACTTAAGTCCCATTTTTTCTAAACGCTTCATCTCTTCTTCGTTATGAATCAGATCACCAGTTACATATCCATTCTTTTCTGTTGAAAGTACGTTTTCAACGATTTTCACGGCCCGCTCAACTCCGAAGCAAAACCCTATATTCTTCGCCGTTTCTATTTTCAGCATTTCTTAATTTCCCTCATCACCAAATTCTTCAATCTATCCACAACTTCTTCAAGGGTAAAGCCGTCTGTATTGAACAAAACGGCATCTTTTGCTGCCTTCAAAGGAGCAACTTTTCTTGTTGAGTCTATCCTATCTCTTGATTTGATCTCCCTTATCACCTCTTCAAAAGATATGTTAACCCCTTTTGATTTGTACTCCTCGTACCTTCTACGAGCTCTCTCTTGCACAGATGCGGTAAGGAATATCTTCACACATGCGTTTGGTAAAACGATCGTCCCTATATCTCTTCCCTCTACCACCACACGTTTATTTTGAGCAAGTTCACGCGTTTTTCGTGTGATCACATCACGAATCTCTGGAATCTCAGCCACTTTAGAAACTACCTTCCCAACTTCTGGAGTCCTTATCTCATTTCCAAGAGGGATATCATTTACAAATATTTTTCCGTCTTTCAGTTCGAAATTGGTAAAAGACATTTTTTCGATGAATTTATCGGGTTCCTCTTCTCTATTTTTTGCACGTAACCAACGCAACGCTGCGACTCTGTAAAGGGCACCCGTATCTAAATGCTCGAATTCAAGCTCTTTTGCAAGGCTTCTGGCTACGGAAGACTTTCCAGAGCCAGCCGGACCGTCTATTGTTATGTAAATCATAGCCTCGCTTCTTCGATAGTATCGAATATTTTGAACACTTTGTTGAGTCTTGTCAATTCAAAAACTTTTTTCACATTACCTTTCAATCCGAATAACCTCAACTCTTTTGCGTTTTCGGATGTACGTTTTAAGAGAGAAACGAGCGCACCAAGCCCGGCACTATCTATGTAATTCAAGTCGTTCATATCCAAAAGAACTTTTTTTTCATCCCCTCTGATCGATTCTATCACCTTTTCTTTAAATTCAATTGAATGGTACGCATCCAATTCTCCCTTTAAAAGGACTATAATGTCGTCATTAAGAGTTTTAATTGCCACTTCAAAATCTTGCATTATTTATCTACCTCCAACCTTATTCCAAGCTCTTTAAGCTGTTCTTCAGATATTTTTGAAGGAGCGTTTGCCATTAAATCTGTACCACTCGTCGTTTTTGGGAACGCGATCACATCTCTTAAGGACTGCGCCCCTCTCATGATCGCCACCAATCTATCGATTCCTATTGCAAAGCCAGCATGTGGAGGGGCACCGTACTCAAATGCCTCCAGGAAAAATCCGAAACGCTCCCTCGCTTCTGTTTCCGATAATCCAATGAGTTTGAAGACTTTTTCTTGCAAACTCTTTCTATGAATTCTGACACTTCCACTTCCTAACTCCCATCCATTTATGACCAAATCGTAAGCGTGAGCACGTATTCTATCCAAATTATTTGGATATTTTTCAAGATCTTCAACGTAAGGCATCGTAAACGGATGATGTTGCGCTTGATAACGATTTTCATCATCATTCCATTCAAACATGGGAAAATCCACGATCCACAGGATTTTAACGGAGTTTTTCGGAATAAGATCTAATTCTTTAGACAAATTCGTTCTTATCTTTCCCAAAAATTCATTCACCTTGGAAGATTTTCCGGCACAAACAAGTGCAATTTCACCATCTTTAAGCTTTAACATGTTGGTGTTTTTAAAGATCTTGGAGACGCCTCCAGAAAAGTCACCGTTGGACATCTTTACCCAACCTAATCTCAGATTTTCTAACTTCGCAGATTCCACATAGGAATCAAGTGTTTTTCTAGAGAATCCATTTCCTGCAGGAACCACAACGAATTTCAATGCCTCGTTTTCCGATGGACTAAGAAATTTCATGTCAAGCTCGCTCACTTTTTGGGTCAAATCATGCAATTCCATTGAAAATCTTGTGTCAGGTTTATCGCTGCCATACCTCTCCATTGCCTCGGAATAACTCATGGATTGAATTTCTCCAACGTCTAAGTTCATAAGGTTTTCATAGAGTTCCTTTATCAAACCATTGATAACATTTTGAACATCCGCCTGTTCTACGAAAGACATTTCCAAGTCTATTTGTGTGAACTCAGGCTGCCTGTCAGCTCTCAGATTTTCGTCCCTGAAGCAACGCACTATCTGATAATAGCGATCAAAGCCTGATATCATCAACAACTGTTTGAATATCTGGGGAGATTGAGGAAGAGCGTAAAAGTTACCTTTTTTCAACCTTGAAGGCACTAAAAAGTCCCGTGCACCTTCAGGAGTTGATTTGGTAAGATATGGTGTTTCTATTTCAAGAAAATCCAACGAGCTTAGATACTTTCTGGTTTGCTGCGTCAGTTCATGCCTGAATATCAAATTTTGTTGGAGAGATGGATGCCGCAAATCAAGATATCTGTATTTAAGCCTTGCTTCTTCATTTCCTTCTTGACGATTCGTGTATATCGGCGGGGTTTTCGCCTCGGATAACACCTCGAGTTCTTTGACAAGAATTTCAACGTTTCCGCTGGCCAATTTTGGATTTCTCGCATCTTGTGGCCTTTTACGTACGGTTCCTTTTATCGCCACAACATATTCGGCAGATATGCATTTGGATTGTTCATACACACTTTCATTTGGATCAAAAATCACTTGAACAAGCCCGTAACGATCTCGAATCCACATGAACATTATTCCACCGAGATTTCGTATACGATCAACCCAGCCGTTTATTATCACTGTTTTTTCAACCGTTGAATCGTTTATTTCATTCATTTTGTGCGTTCTTTTTAGCATTCCGTGAATTTGCTCCCTTCGATGTGCTGATGAATTCAAGAAATTATACCATTTTTACGTTGTTAGAACCACGTTTACCACGAATCCATTTTATTATGAGAGATATGAGAAATATCGTCGTCACGGTAAAAACTACAGAAGGACCCGATGGGATATTTAAAGAAAAAGAGAAGGCTATTCCAAAGAAAATGGAAATCATCCCAAAGAATATAGCGATCATCACTATCCGTGAAAATTTTTTGGACAGCATCTTCGCAGATGCAGCCGGTGCAATCATGATGGAGCTTGCAAGAACAACACCGACAAATCTTACAACGGCAACGGTTATCAAAGCCATGATCGCCATAAAAATGTAATAATCAAAATCAACATGTATCCCAACAATTTTTGAAAAATCCTCATCAAATGTGGCGTATACAATGGCCTTTCCTCTAAAAAGATACCACAAAACGGTTATGAGCAAAATCACACTCGCAAAGTAAACATCACTTGGAGATATGGCAAGTAAGTCTCCAAAGAGATATCCCATGACGTCCGGATGATATCCTTTAGAAAGACTGATTAGAACTATTCCAAAGGCCATTGAAAATGAAAAAAGAGTTCCAATTGTGGCATCTTCAGAAATTTTACCGGTTTTACTTGTAAAACCTATCCAAATGCCGAGTCCCACTGCGAAAGCCATTGAAGACCATAATGGAGAAATTCCAAGGAATATCCCCAACGCTATCCCGGCAAAAGTCCCATGAGAGATCCCAACGCTCATGAATGACATTTTTCTAAATACAAGAATAGGGCTTACCATTCCGGCTATGATAGCAACGAGCTCTCCTCCTATGAGTGTACGTTGCATGAATGGTAATTTTAAAAATTCAAGCATCTTCTCCCTCCGATTCGTCTTCTTCCTCTGATGATGTATGGTAATGTTTCGTAAGGCAAATGTTAGGACCATATAATTTTGTAATTTCTGGTTCCTCCAATAATTTCACGGCTTCGCTGTGTGGAACAAGGCACTTGTTTATACAGAAAACATTTTCAGCATAAGCTGTTGTAAAGCCTACATCATGACTTGAGATTATGACAGTCAGGGAGTGTTCTCTTTTCAAATGTTCAAGCATTTCATAAAACTCCGACTGTGTCCTTGGATCCATGCCAGTTAAAGGTTCATCCATCAACATCAATTTCGATTCGGTGGCCAACGCACGAGCGATCAGAACCCTTTGCTGCTGACCACCGCTAAGATTTGCTATAGGCACGCCTGCATGAGAAGCCATCCTGACCTCTTTAAGAAATTCAAAAGATTTCTCTTTTTTAGCATGGTTCGTTTCTTTAAAACGGTAACGTCCCATTTCTACGACTTCTAAAGCGCTCAAAGGAAAATCGTAAAATTGCGCACCACGTTGTGCCAAATATCCAATTGAATTCTTCTTTCTGTACTTTTTTATGTCTACATTTTCCACGATGATCTTTCCATCATATGATATCAATCCAGCGATGGCCCTGATCAAAGTCGTTTTTCCTCCACCGTTAGGGCCCATGATGACATGGAATTTACCAAGTTCCAACTTGATCGATATGTTTGAAATTGCAACATGTCCATCGTAACCTGCGGTTACCGATTTGATCTCTAAAAATTGCTTCACCGTAATGCCTCTGTGAATTTCTTTGCTATGTTTTTCATCAAATCGAAGTAATTGAACAAATACACAGGATTTATCTCAACGATTCTCGTTCCGCTTTCTGCTGCCAAAGAACGAGCTATCTTCGATGGGGTAACGGGATCCCCTATTATGGAATTTATATTGTACCTTTTCATAGAATCCAAAATGCTCTTGTACTCTTTAGGAGTGATCGCTTGCCCAGAATCGTTTTCTAGTGAAAATTCTTTCCCTAATCCGTAAGCACGTGCAAAATAATTCCATGCAGGATGTTGTGCGATGAAATCTCTTCCGTGAAAAGGTATCATCTCCTTTTTTATTTCGTTGTTTAAATACTCAAGTTTTAGAATAAATTTGGCGAAATTTTCAGAGAGAATCTTGTCATCTTTTGGCATAAAAATGGTGAGTTCATGATAGATGTTGATACACATCATCTCGTATAACTTCACATCAAGCCATACATGAGGATTGTAATTGCCATTAGCACCTATCAAAAATTGCGTCATTCCTTCTGTTGATTGTATGATCTTTACATTAGGATTTATCGCGACGACTTTCTTTGAGATCCAGACATCTTCTTGAAGGCCAAGACTTACGAAGATATTCGCTTTGGAAATCTTGATCACCTGCTGAGGGGTTAGACTGTAATTATGAGGGTTGTCTCCGGGTCCCAACAGGACCTCGATCTTCACCGTGTTACCTGTAAGCTGTTGAAGTAAGTACCCTAATGGGGGTATACTTGTCACGATCGACAAAGTTGCAAAAGCTGACGTAAAAGCAAAGAGAGAAATGATCATTGCCAAGAACGTTTTTTTCAAAATTCATCACCTCGTTCACATTATACCAACTAAGTCAAGGGAGGAATAAGATGGAATTTTCTTTGGTCACGGTTCAAGTAAACTGGTGGGCGGCTATGTTGGGAGGGCTTTTAAGCTTTTTTTCACCATGTATTTTCCCGCTGCTTCCAGGTTTTTTTGCTTTTTTGATCTCCTCAAAGAAGAAAAGAAGTGCGCTCTGGCGTGCTTTTGCTTTTTCTTTGGGGTTGTCGGTTGTTTTTGTGATTTTAGGTATTGCCACGGGAACCTTTGGAATGTTCTTAAGCAACTCCAAAAGATTGGTGGAGGTGATTGGAGGAGCAATTGTTATTCTCTTTGGGTTGAGTTATACCGGGCTTTTCACATTGCCTTTTTTTGAAAAAGGATTGCTTATTCCATTCAACAGGAAAATAGAAAGCTTTTGGAGTGCCTTCCTCTTTGGAATCGTAACTTCGTTCGCCTGGACACCTTGCATTGGACCAACGCTTGGCGCGATATTGACAATAGCCGCAACTGGAAACAGTTTAAACGGTGGGATACTTTTGATCCTCTTCTCAATAGGGATAATGATACCTTTATTACTCTCGGCTTTGTTGATAGATTACATCAACAAAATAGTTCCATTCATCTCAAAATATCAACGGCAGATTAACGTAGTTGGTGGAGTGATATTGATAGTGGTTGGAATGCTGATGATTTTTGGAAGACTTGGTGCCTTGACTATTTCGTGAGTCATGAGCGCATAACTTTTCCAATTACACGTTCCAATTCTGATATTTTAACAGCTCCAACTCTTAAAATGATGGGAGGGGATTTGGTAAGATCCAATATCGTGGATGGAACACCTTCTTTGGTTTTTCCACCATCAACGTACAAATCCACAAAATTACCAAGTTGGGATTTAGCCTCTTTCACATTTTTGGGATTAGAACAATTTGATTTATTTGCACTTGTGGCCGCAATGGGTCCAACCATATCGGCAAGATTTTTGAAAAAATCGTTGCTTGGCATTCTAAAACCAATCGTACCATCTTCGGTCATCAGCGCTTTTGGTAAAAAATCGGAAGCTTTTAAGATAATCGATAAGGGTCCAGGCCAAAAATGCTCTATCAGATCAAATGCAACTTGGGGAACATCTTTTGCAAGATCAAGATGTTTAAGACTTGAAATATGGATAAGCAGTGGCTTTGAATGTGGTCTTCCCTTTGCAAGGTATATTTTTTCTATCGCCTTTTCTTTTGAAAACAGCGCTCCAACGCCATAAACCGTTTCAGTTGGGAAAACCACTATGCCAGCATTGTTTAACACTTCAGCGGCTTTTCCTATTGTTTTTGGATCGCTAATCAGCATTTTCCCTCCAAAACAAAACAGGCTGTCTTTTGGGACAGCTTCTGGTGCCGAGGGCGGGACTTGAACCCGCACGAGCTATAACGCCCACATGGCCCTCAACCATGCGTGTCTGCCTATTCCACCACCTCGGCAAGGACAACACAAATTATACACGTTCTATTTTGAGTTGTCAAGGTCTTAAAAAGGATCCTTGTGGTAGAATAGTTTAAAGTGTTTCTCCTGGTCAAAGCAATTTTAAGTTAGAAATTAGGGGGTGTGATTGTGAAAATGTTGGATGGCTTTGGAAATATTTTCGGTATGGTAAAGAGAAGCCCTGAAGTGATCACTCCGGCTATTTTTGCGGTGATAGTAGCTTTACTTTTCAACATTATTCTTCTTCTTGCCAAAGCATCGAATGTACAGATACAGTGGTTGCCTTTTGCATTTGACGTTTTCAAATGGACTTTGATTTTTACCCTATCAGGCTGGACCACCTTGCTCATAAAATACGAAAGCAACAAGTCTGAAAAGATTTTTTCCAAGATATTCTTGGATCTTTTTGTTTTTTCCACATTCATCTCATTTTTTACGATCGTGGGACTTAACTTGTATATCATACCAGGAATGGCAATTATGTTCTTTGTCTTATACACGCCTGCATATATGGTTTTGAACGAAAAAGTCAGAGCTTTGAACGTGTTGAAAGGAAATTTGAATTTCATACTTGAAGATGCCCATGTTATTCACACTCTCGTTGCTCTTTTGATCTTCATGGTCTTGATTTTGATTCCATATGTTGGTGAATATTTTGCGATTTTCTTTTATGTCCTTTGGATTCCAAATATATACATCTTTGAAAAAGAAAAACACGAAGAAGAAATAAATATTTAGGGGTGATGAGTTGAACGATTGTGAGCCCATGTTAAAAGAAATATTTTCCGTGATCGCAAGGGAGTATGGAGATTCCGCAGTTGACTTGGTGAAAAAAGCCTACGAACTTGCAAAGCGTGCACATGAAGGACAGAAACGTGAAAGTGGAGAAGAGTACATCTGTCATCCTGTGAACGTCGCAAAAATAGTCTTAGATCTCGGAATGGATCCACAAACTATTTGTGGGGCCCTCCTTCATGATGTGGTAGAAGATACAAGTGTAACTCTTGAAGAAATTGAAAAAGAATTCGGTCCTAACATAAAACTCATAGTCAACGGACTTACGAAAATAGAAACTTTAGAAAATGAGGATGTCAAATTTTCCGAAATAGAAACCATTCGAAAAATGATCTTTGCAATGGCGCAAGACGTGCGTGTGATCATAGTAAAACTCGCTGATAGGTTGCACAACATGAGGACGCTAGATGCTTTTGGCAATCCTGAAAAAAGGAAGGGAAAAGCACGCCAAACTTTGGAAATATACGCTCCTATTGCCAATAGAATAGGAATATACACGATCAAAAGTGAACTTGAAGATCTATCATTCAAATATGTAAACCCTCAAGATTACAAGAAAATTAAAGAGTTGATCGATAAAAAAATTCAAGAAAGAGCCGATGAAATAAATTATTACAAAAGTGAATTAGAAATTACCTTGAAAGAAAACAATGTGAAATTCATAGAAATAGATGGTAGAGCCAAACATTTTTACAGCATTTGGAAAAAAATGCGTGCCAAAAACAAAAAATTCAGTGAGGTCTACGATCTTTTTGCGTTGAGAATTTTAGTTGAAAACGTTCAAAAGTGCTACGCATCCCTTGGAGTAGTTCACAGTCTGTGGAAACCTATACCTAAAAGATTTAAAGATTATATAGCCTCTCCAAAATCGAATGGATACAGAGCTCTTCATACAAGCGTGATAACCAATAAGGGAGATGTGCTGGAAGTTCAAATAAGGGACGAAGAAATGCACCGTGAAGATGAATTTGGGATGGCAGCACATTGGAAGTACAAAGAAGGAAGCATCAAGAACAGCGAATGGATCGACAGGCTTTTTGAATGGCAAAAAAATTACGTCAAAGGTCTTTCCAACTGGAGTGAACTCACAAACGAACTTCAACTCGATGAAGTTTTCGTCTTTACCCCTCAGGGAGAAATAAAAAGATTGCCGAGAGGCTCAACACCTATAGACTTCTCTTACACGGTGCATACAGAAGTAGGGAACCATCACGGTGGAGCCATAGTAAATGGCAAAATGGTACCGATGGGTTACAAACTTCAAAATGGCGATAGAATCCGTATATTGATTGATAAGAACAGTGCCGGCCCTAGCATGGACTGGCTCAAGTACGCCCACAGTTCTAGGACACGTGCCAAAATAAAAAAAAGCCTTAGGGATCGTTTTTCAAAAGATTACGAAATGCAAGGTCACGAAATTCTACGAGAAATGGCAAAAAAGTACCGTTTGTCCGTCGATGAAATATTCAAATCCGAAAGAGTACAGCATTACTTCAAAACACATCATATCGGAAATGAAAGAGAATTTGAGCTTAGACTTGGAGAAGGCGCAATCACTTCTTTCCAGGTTGAAAAGCTTTTAGAGAAAAAAGATAATTTCGAAACTCTTACCAAACATGAAGTGGCAAAACCAGAAGGAAAAGAGATATTTGTAGAAGATCTCGACGGAATAGAATTTCACCTTGCAAAATGCTGCAATCCACTTCCTGGAGACCCTATAGTTGGCGTGGTAACCAAAAATCATGGTATAAGCATCCATACAGAAGATTGTAAAAACCTGAAAGGATTTGACAAAGAAAGAATTGTAAGGGTTTCTTGGGGCATAAAATACAACGAACTTTTTGAAGCGAATATAGGATTAAAAGCTTACGATCGTGAAGGATTTTTAAAAGACATAATGACTCGAATAAGTGAAAAACATGTTCAAATTGTCAGCGTTTCTTCCCATGCAGATGATGTTGGAATAGCCCATGCCTCAATTAGAGTAAACATTTCAGATTTAAAGCAATTAAAAGATCTCATGAATCATTTACGAAAAGGAAAAAATGTTATAGAAGTTCATAGGGAAAGAGGCGGAATGAATGAGAGCGGTAATTCAACGCGTCGAGCACACAAAAGTTGAAGTTGAACAAAAAGTAGTTGGAGAAATTGAAAAAGGTCTTCTGGTTTTCTTGGGGATTGGAAGTGAAGATACGAAGAAAGATTTGGAATGGATGGTAAATAAGATTCCCAATTTGAGAATATTTGAAGATGATCAAGGCAAAATGAACAGATCGTTGTTAGACGCTGAAGGAAGCATGCTGGTGATCTCTCAATTCACTCTGTACGGCAACTGCCAAAAAGGGAGAAGACCTTCTTTTTCCAACGCGGCACCTCCAGAAGTTGCGAAAGAATTATACGATGAATTCTGTGTTACCATCTCCAAAAAACACCCACTTCTAAAAGTCGCCCAAGGTATATTTCAAGCGGACATGAAAGTGTCGCTTATCAACGATGGCCCCGTTACATTATTGCTTGACTCAAAGGGAACATTTTAACGAACATTACAAGTATAAATTCATGCTTGTTTCATCGTTATACATTTGAAAGATCTTTTAGGAGGACACACGGTGAAGGGTAAGCTGTTGATATTTATGATTGCTGTCGTATTTTTGTTCAACGAAGGTTTGGCAACTGGCAAACCTATTTTGCCTCGCGAATATCAATCTATGCTGAAAGTAGGTATAGATGTGGATTGGGTCAATTTCAGCAGATTGGCAATTGAATATCAAAAATATCACGATGAAGGTGTGAACGTGCCAAAATCATTCAAAGAGATAGGATTCGATCATGTAAGGATAAGAATAAAAGATGAACCTCTTTCCACATTTGATGAAAAAACCGGAGAAACCCTTCTCGAAGAATTGAAAAATGTGGTGAATGATTGCCTTAAAGCTGATATTATTCCGGTTCTTACCTGCGATGCGTCTCGTTTTCGGGAGCATCCAAGTCTTAAAACTTTGAATGAAACTGTGGAGTGGTGGAAAAACATCGCACAAAATTTCAAAAGTTATTCTTATCTTCTATCTTACGATTTGATAATAGAAACTTCTGGAAAGATAAGTGGGGATTATCAACTGCTTAACTCGTTCTATAAAAAAGTCATCCCGATCATAAGAAAGGTTGATAAATACAGAATGATATTCATTTCACCAGCTGACGTTTCGAATCCGTACGAGCTTCCAAAACTATGGTATCCTCAAAACGATAAATTTGTGATGATCGAATGGCATTTCTACGCTGCGGGCCCAAGTAAAACTAACAAAAAGAAACTTTGGACGACTGGAACATCTCACGAAAAAAACCTGATTCTTGACAAGATTAACTTTGCGAAAAATTGGTGTGAAAAGCATAAACTATATGGATGGGTAGGTGCATGGATGCCAACCAACTACAACAAAATCAATGTTGATAAGAGCTTTTACGACGGGGCACCCGCAGGAGGTTATTACACACTCCAAGAGGAAATCCACTTTGCTTCGTTCATGTCAAAAAGTTTGAAAAATGCTCACATACCTTTTGCAATAAATGCAGATACAAAATTCTTTGATCTCGCAAAATTGAAGTGGTACAATTCCGCAAGGGAGATCTTGAATGCAATTCTGAATTGATCATTTGGCTATATCTTCACCACGTTATGAATTCTTGAAAATGAAAACAATTGTGATAAGATAGGGTGATTTCGTTGCGAATAGTGCCTGACCCAATATGGATAGAAAAGTGGCATCAGTGTTGATGAAAAACTTGTTGCGCAGCAGGCTAAGAAAGCACATTCTTCGCCATGAATTTTTGAGGTATCTCGGTCCGGGTTTTTTGATCACAATTGGATTCATAGATCCTGGAAACTGGGCGACGAATGTTGCTGGAGGATCTGAATTCAACTATTCGTTGTTGTGGGTGATCACGCTCGGAACTTTCATGCTGATAGTACTTCAAAGCATGTCTGCAAGGCTTGGAATAGTCACCAACAAATCACTGGCTAAAAATGTCAAAGAGACGTATCCGAAATGGACATCTTGGACATTAGGCGCGACGATCGTGTTAGCATGCGTGGCAACAGATGTGGCGGAGCTATTAGGTGGGACAATAGGGTTTCATCTACTTTTCGACTTTCCATATTGGCTTGGTTCCCTTTTTACGATCTTATTGGAATTCTACTTGATTTTCTCGCAAAAATATCACTCTGTCGAAAGGATAATAATAGGCTTTCTATCCATCATATCAATATCTTACATCGTGGAACTTTTCATAGTGAAACCATCTATAACACAGATAGTGTACAACTCCGTTGTTCCAAATGTGAATGGAAAGGCCATTTACGTTGCCATGGGAATCCTTGGGGCAATAGTAATGCCACATAACATCTACCTTCACTCGAATGTCATACAAAGTCGTGACTGGTCTGGAGATTACGATCGTAAGAAAAAACTCATGCGTTATGAGCAGCTTGACACAACACTTGCCATGGTGGTGGGATGGTTTGTCAACATCTCTATGATGGCAGTGGCAGCGGCCGTTTTCTTTAAACATAACCTTCTCGTGGAAAGCCTTTCACAGGCCTCCGAAACTCTTAAGCCTTTGGCTGGACCGTTGGCACAGATACTTTTCGCTATGGCGCTGCTATTTGCCGGGATAAGTTCTTCAACCACTTCATCTATGGCGGAAGCTAACGTTATAACTGGATATTTTGGGAAGAGTGAAGATCCAAAAAGCGCTTTCTATAAAATCTCACTTGTGGTTACTTCAATACCGGCATTCTTCATAATACTGTTCAGCAAGAACTTCTACAATTTGCTGATATTCAGTCAAGTGATTTTAAGCATTCAGCTGCCGTTTACAATAATTCCATTGATCCTTCTGTCAAAAAGTGAAAAGATCATGGGGAAATTCAAACTAAGCAAAGCCGGACTCTGGACGTCGGTCGTGATTTCAGCGGTGATAATAGGATTAAACGTTTTTCTTCTTTATCAAACTTTTGGAGGAGAGTGAATATGTACGATAAGATCCTTGTTCCTCTGGATGGAACGAAAATTGATAACGTTATCATAGAGCATCTTGTCAAATTGGCGAAAATTCACCACTCTCATTTATATCTTATAAGAGTACTCCATTATCACACAAGAGATGAGTTAGCACATGAAACTGAAAAAACCAAAAAATACTTGCAGAAAACGATGGATATTTTCAAGCAAAACGGAATACCTTCAAGATCGATGATAGAGTACGGAGAACCGGAGCGCATTATCGTTGAAAAAGCAAATGAGTTAGATGTTGACTTGATAGCATTAGCCACTCATGGTCATAATTGGTTGATCGACATTTTGTTTGGGAGCGTTGCCCACAAAATCAGGCACACCGTTTCAATACCGGTTTTGATGATAAGAAGCAAAGAACGCTAATTTTTTCTTAAGCGTTGGCGAGAGAATTTATTCTCCTTTTCGTTTAAATGTGCCTCTTGGTTCGCAAGGCTAACCATCATTCAACATTACCGTTCTCCGTTCGGTTGCGTAAACTATGGTAGAATACGGAGTTGTTCTGAGCTCGACTCAAGATCTTGGCATGACGGTTTGTCATGAGGAACATCCTTATCGGGCCAACACAAATTGACCCATACAGACGCAAAAAGATTAGGAGAAGTTTATGAATTGGACTCTCTATGTGCTTACCTACTTAGTCGGAATTGCTGCTGGCTTTCTGAATGTGGTAGCCGGGGGTGGCTCGATGCTGACACTCCCCTTGCTGACTTTTCTTGGACTCGGGATAGGGGTGGCAAATGGCACGAACAGAGTTGCCATCTTACTTCAAAACATTGTCGCCACCAAACAGTTTAAAAGAGAAAAAGTAAACGTCTTGAGAAAAGCGTTAACACTTGCGATTCCGGCAACGTTGGGAGCAATAGTTGGAACGCTCATAGTAGTTCAAATAGATAGAAATATGCTTCAAAAGATTGTCGGGGTACTTCTTTTAGCTATGGCTGCTTTTATGATTTCCAAACCCGGCATATGGGAAAAAGGGTTAAAAAGTGGAAATAAGAACAAATGGTTTTCATATCTTATTTTCTTTGCGATAGGAATATACGGTGGATTTATTCAAGCTGGGGTAAGCTTCTTTTTCATCGCCGCCCTCGTTCTTGTAGAGGGATTGGATCTGATAAAAACAAGCGCTGCAAAAGTTACCATCATAGCAATATACACCGTTGCCTCCCTCGCAATTTTTGTTGCAAGCGGAAAAGTCGATTGGATTATCGGCTTTGTACTTGCAGCGGGAAATATGACGGGCGCTGTTTTGGGAACGAAATTCACGATATTAAAAGGCGCCAAATGGATAAAATACATAGTTTTCGTTGCCATAATTGCTGGTGCTGTAAAATTTCTCATTTTTTGACAGAAAAGTAATTAAGAGTTTCCTTCAGTTCAATACGGCTTTTTGCGCTTCGATTAACTTCTTAAAGGTGACGCAACTCTTGACACATCGATAAATTTCGATAAGAAAATGAAAAGCGTTTCTTTGTGGAAAAACATTTTTCAAGTACGGGCAATTCATGAATTGCCCCTACAACAATGAAACGTACTCTCTGCTTGAAAGATTCGCAAGACTAACCATCATTCAAGATTAAATCAAGATACACCATAATTTTTCATAAACTTTTTTCGAATCATGACGATACAATTTATGTTGATGGCAAAAGACTCTAAACGATTTGAGGGGGAAGAGAAATGGCGGGGTGAAGTTATCCTTCAACTTTGGATTCAATCTCAAAGAGGCTTACGTGAAAGTTCTTCCAAAAGACAAGATTCATCTTCTTCATGATAACAACAGCGATGAAATGCATGAGATAAAGCAAACAGAAAAATTTAAAACATTTTGAAGATGGAGATGGTTTAAGTGAAAAAGAAATATCTAATGATATTCATGATTATCGCATGTATACTTTCAGTGCTCTCATTTTCTCAAAATTTGAGAGTGAGAAAAACGATATGGGTGTGGAAATTGGGGAAAATCGGAATAAGCCCAGCTACCATGCCATACGCCGTTGCTGTGGATAAAAATACGAACAAGATTTACGTTACGAGTTTTTCAAAAAACATCATAAGCGTAATAGATGGAAGAACGGATAAAATTGTTGATTCTATTGAAGTACATGTTTGCATGGCAGGCATAGCAAT
>WGFY01000030.1 GCA_015491995.1 Mesoaciditoga sp. | reverse complement strand
ATACCACTGAGATTCACATCCGTGCTTATGAGTGTTATCCTCTCACCAGTTTCATTCTCACAAACAACATGCTTTAAGAAGAATCTAAACGCTTGAAAGCAAGATATTCTTTCATGCACACGCATCTTTTCATCATTTATTTCCACTTCTTGTGCTTGGGTCATATCTAAATTCTTTTGGTATTCACCTACGCTCATAACAGATGAATCTATTTTGACCTTGAGCTCGATTTTATTCTCCCAATGAAATTCACTTTGAACCACTTTACAGCGGCTTCAACAACGTATGAGTGAGTAAAAACCATGAATCTCCTAATAACGTCGCTTCTTTAATTTCTTTGCCGTGTTTCTTCATACATGTTATGAGCTGGTCGTTCTTGGTCATTTGCTGATTCTCAACGCCGCCTTTAACATTTGAAAAAAGCATGTCGATTGGAGAAAAGGCATTATCTTTAATGATGCCTACCGTTAGAACTACCTGTGCATTTTGGAATATACCTGAGCAATGATCATATGCTTTCGTGACAAAGGGAATATGTTTTCCACGTCTTGGAATCTGTGTATAATCTACTACTAAAAGAAATGGTTTGTTCCTTACATCTTTGAATATATTGGCGTTGATTCTATTTCTCAAAGCGTCCCAGAACTCGTTATGTCCGTTTACAAATCTTGTTAGTGTGCTATGAGACAAGCCAATGAGTTTATCCTTTGATATGGAAGAAATTGAAGAATGCTCTTGCGATAGAATGCCTTGAACGATGGCCGACGTATTCCTGTGATAAAACTCTTCTATGTTGTCAAAGAAAAAAGGAAAATGGTGATTGAGAAATCTTTCAATAGATGTTAGAATATTCATGTCAGTCACATCCTTTGGTTGGTTTTTTGGGTTGATACATTTTAACCTGGATATGGCTGATTTTAAAATATGCGTGCTACAAACCTACAATTCTACCTTCAAATATCTGTAATGTTCACCTTAACAATCATTGTAACATTGACGCACAGGATGAGTTACCATATATGTGAAAAATGTAAGAAAAGAATCGGATTGAACATCATGGCTTTTTGAAAAAGGTTCCCTCACTTTGATCCGAGAGAAGGAGACAGAATTGTGAAGATCGCAGTTGTTGGACTTGGTCAAATAGGTGGTTCCATAGCGTTGAAATTGCATGAATTGGGGATTCATCCAGATCTTTTCGATATCAATCCAGAAATTTGTAAACTCTTGAATGCAAGATGTGAAAAATTCAACTCCCACGGTTATGATTTAGTCGTGCTTGCGCTTCACATTCCCATCTTACTCGAAGTCATGGATGAATTACCTGAAGATAATCTTTATCTTGATACCGCATCGGTGAAATCCCAAGTGTTCGAAAAGGCCAAGAAACTTGAATTGAGATTTATTGGCGGTCATCCAATTGCAGGAAACGAGCGAATTGGATCAGCATCATGGGATCCGCACTTATTTGAAAATAGGACTTTTGCGCTTTTAGATGTGAACTCCACAATGCAGGAGAAAGAAACCGCTGAGAAATTCGTTGGATTGCTTGGATCAAAAATCGTGTGGACAGACGCGAAGGCACATGATTTAGCTCTTGCATACACAAGCCATGCCCCATATTTTGTATCAGTTGCTTTAAAGAATCTTGGAACTACTTATGAAGAGTTCGCCGGACCCGGATATGCTTCTATGACAAGGTTGTCAAAGCAGAATGCCAGTTTTGGAGAAATATTCATGAAATACAACGCTCAAAACATCGCAAACGTCTTGGAATGTATCGCCGATGAAATCAAAAAAATTGCAGCTGAGGTGAGAAAATGCAAGAATTCGGAATAATAGGGGAACATCTTTCACATACACTTTCTCCAAAGATATACAACACCCTTTTTAAAAAACATGGTGTGGATGCAATTTACAAGGTTTTTGAAATTCCGAATGATTCATTCGATTTTTTGGTGAAAGATGTAGTTCGCGATCTGAAAGGGTTCAACATAACGATTCCATACAAATCTCAAATCATTGGATATTTGAATATTTCATCTCCTGATGGTTGGAAAATAGGAGCCGTCAACGTCGTCAACGATAAAATGGAAGGTTTCAACACCGATTGGAGAGGATTCAAGGAGAGTTTGAAGGATTTAAAGCTCAGTGGAAAATACGCCCTTGTCATGGGAGCAGGGGGAGCGGCACGAGCTGTTTGTTTTGCCCTGAAAGATATGGGACTGAACGTTTACGTGATCAATCGAACGAAGAAAAGGGCAATTGAATTAGCGGACGAATTCGATTTGAATGTTGGAATGCCATCCCTTTCCAAGATTGCAATTGTTGTTAACGCAACTCCTCTGGGAATGTACCCAAATGTTAATTCCATGCCTGAAATAGATCTGTCAAAACTTTCGAAAAAATGCGTTGTTTACGATCTCGTGTACAATCCAAGAACTACGAAACTTTTGAGAGAGGCACAAAAAATTAGGTTAAGAACAGTTGATGGACTTGAAATGCTTGTTCAGCAAGCAATTTTAAATTTAAGGATATGGTCCCTCAACGAGTTAGCCGATGATCTCAAAAAAGATCATCAATGGATTTACGATTCATCTTTAAAAAGAACGACTGCCAAATGAGAGATGGATCACGCAACTTGTGTTGCAAAAACTTCCTTTTCGCCTTTTTGAACTTTTCTCTACCTCTTTAGTGTATATATACAGTCTGTTCGAAAATTTAAAACTCATAAAGCG
>WGFY01000029.1 GCA_015491995.1 Mesoaciditoga sp. | reverse complement strand
GTAGAATTCTCATTTCGACCATCGCATCAAACAAGACTTCTTTTACATCCTTAATTTGTTCTATCTCCAGCAATGCCTTTATCGTTTCAAAGAGAAAATACGCTATGCTTAAAACTGTCATCCAATTATCCTGAGCTTTTTTATTTCTTATTCTGCATTTTCCAGGACCAAATCCCGCTTTGGCAACCTGAAAGTACGTCTCTATGCTCCATCGTGATAAATACATTTCTCAAATTATGCGAGTCGAGTTAACAAGCTAAATATTGAATAACGAGTTCTTGGGACTTCTATTCTAACCAAATTAGCGGTATACTTCGAAGAAAGGGTTGAATCTTATTTACGAATTCCTTATCTCAGATCAGCGGATACACAAAATTTGGTAAAGACCCAGAAAAAAGGTGGGATGGAATGAGTTCACCATGAATTCAAAGCTTAAGAAAACGATCAAGGGGTATTTTTTTATATCTCCGAGCGCGACGGTGATGATCGTTTTCATTTTTTTTCCATTGCTTTACGCTTTTTTCATGAGCTTTCATCAATGGGATATGTCATCTCAAGCGATATTTGTTGGGTTCCAAAATTACGTTTTGGCCTTGACATCAACTCAATTTTGGAACTCAATGTTTTACACGTTGTATTACGTTTTGGGAGTTTTACCCTTTTCTTTGTTCTTTGGCCTTTTTTTCGCCATTCTTTTGAGAGACGGTACAATGCGTGGCGTTGGAATTTACAGGATGATATATTTCATGCCGGTTGTTACTTCTCCAATTGCCGCTGCGATGGGATTCAATTGGATATTTCAAAGTCAAATGGGAATAGCCAACCACATAATTGAGAAATTTGGTGGGCAAGATGTAAGCTGGCTCACCAATCCAACGGGCATACTACAAATGTTTTTTAACAATTTTAACATTTCTTTGCCAACGATTTTGCAAGGTCCAAGTCTTGCGCTGGTTGTCATCATACTCCTTGGCATATGGCAAAATGTTGGATATTCAACGGTCGTTTACCTCGCGGGACTTCAATCCATCTCAAGCACCTATTACGAGGCGGCTGCGTTGGATGGGGCAAGTGAATGGAAAAGTTTTTGGAACATAACGCTTCCGCTGCTTTCACCTTCAACTTTTTTTCTGATGATCATGTTCACCATATCATCTTTTCAAGTTTTTGGTCCCATTCAGATCATGACTCCCTCTGGAGGACCTTTGAACACAACGTCGGTTGTGGTATTTTATCTTTACAGACAGGCCTTTTCTTATTACAATATGGGTTATGCCATGGCGGTAGCTTTTCTGCTCATGGGAATGATACTTTTGGCAACGATATTTCAATTTAAATTTTTGGAGCGGAGAGTTTATGAGTAAGCGTACAAATATTCGTGTCATTACTTTGAAGCACTTGATTTTAATTGCCGGATCGTTTTTCATGCTTTTCCCGTTTTTTTGGACGCTTTCCACATCTTTTAAAAGTTTAAAAGAGATATTCAAAAATCCTTTCTCTCTTCTACCAGCAAACCCAACATTTGGAAATTACGTGGCAATTTTTACAAAAATACCATTTGCCCGTTATCTTTTAAACAGCTTTGTAGTGGCTTCGCTTACCACACTTTTGCAAATAGCAACTGCAATATTAAGCGCTTACGCATTTTCTAGGCTGGAATTCAAAGGAAGGGATCTGATCTTCTACACGTTTTTAGCCACTATGATGATACCAGGTCAATTGCTCATGATTCCTCAATATTTGGTTGTTTCGAGTTTCGGATGGGTAAACACATATCAAGGATTGATAATTCCTTACACCGCGACGGCCGTGACAACATTTTTCCTGAGACAATTTTTCTTAACCATTCCAAAAGATTTAGAGGATGCCGCTGTGATAGATGGGTGTAACGAACTTCAAATACTCACCAAGATCTTCATTCCACTTTTAAAACCAGCGGTGTTGACCATAGCCATTTTCTCCTTTATGTGGTCATGGAATGGGTACTTTTGGCCGTTGTTGATCGTGAACGTTCCAAATATGAGAACTGTTCAGCTTGGACTTGCCATGTTTAGAACAGAGGGAGGAATGCAATGGGGGCAATTCATGGCGGGAACTGTTGTGGCCACTTTGCCGATACTCATCGCTTATTTTATCGCTCAGAGGCATTTCGTTAAGAGCATAACTTTAACAGGATTGAAGGGGTGATCAAGAGTGAAAAAGATTTTGTTTTTGGTTTTGACGTTATCGATTATCAGCTTTGCCTTTGCGAATGTGAAGCTGATATTTTGGCACTCCATAGCAGACTATCAAAAACCTGCCTTGGATAAGCTCGTGGCAAATTTCAACGCTTCCCATCCTCAAATACACGTGATCTCGATTTACCAGGGTAATTACGATCAAATGGTTACAAAATTGAAGACGGCTTTGCTCTCAAATCGTGCACCGGATATCGTTCAATTGAATATTGAACATCTCAGGATATTCACGGCAAACGATCAACTCGTCGATTTGTCAAATTACGTTTCTAAAGATCCAAAGCTGAGATCGGATTTCATAGGTTCATTTTGGAAAACCGTTGTGATAAACGATAAAGTTTATGCGTTGCCCTTTAACATAAGTTGCTTGATGCTCTACTACAACAAAGATCTCTTCCGAAAGGCTGGATTGGATCCAAATAAACCTCCAAGAACGTGGAAAGAAATGGAAGAGATGGCCAAAAAATTGACGATTCGAAATTCTCCTAATTCTAAGCCAAGCCAATATGGGCTTTTTTGGGGAGTGGATGGACAAGATACCGCATTTTACCAATTTGAACCCCTTATTTGGGAAAATAAAGGACGGGTTTTCAATGCGTCCATGACGAAATGTGTTGTCGATCAGCCACCTGCCGTGGATGCCCTGAAAATGTGGAAACATTGGTTTGATATTGGAATCTCGCCGATCAACATGACCTATCAAGAAGGCATTCAAGCGTTTATGATGGGAAAGATCGCCATGGGCCCGATGAGCAGTGGTGGAACACGTTATGGGATTGACAATTTGCCATGGGATCTTGGAGTCGCTATGCTTCCTTCTCATAAAGCGACTGTCACAACATTAGGTGGAGGAGCTATTGCGATGATCAACGGAATTTCAAAAGAAAAAAGAGCTGCCGCATGGGAATTCATGAAGTGGATAACGAATACCAAAAACACTCTTTATTGGTACGAAAATACTGGGTATTTGCCCGTTAGAAAATCCGCACTTAACTCCTTGCAGATAAAACTCATATGGAAAAGATTTCCGCAATTAAAACCTGCCATCGAAGCTATACCCTATGCGAGGCCAAGGCCTGTGAATGTGGATATCATTCAGATAAGGCACATATTGTACACGGCAATAGAAGAGGTGAAACATTCGATGGAAACTCCTCAACAGGCGTTTAATGATGCCACCAAAAGGGTGAATGAAATTTTGAAAAGGGAGAAGTTAAAATGAAAAAAGCCATTTTGTTTTTATCAATTGTGCTTTTTTCTCTCTCGATATTCGCTCAAGATCGGATAGTGGGTGTGAAGATAAACGGTAACCTTCGAACTCAAAAATGTGTCGTTCTCAACTTGATGAATTACAAAGAAGGTATGAAAGTCGATCTCAATGCGATATCAAAAGCTCAGGACGCCTTGCTGAATTCAGGTCTCTTTTCAGATGTTTACATGAGCTTGGATGCAAGTGGAAACAATTACATATTGGTTGTAGATCTTGAAGAAAAAAACCATTTCTCTCCGTTTATGGATCTGAAAAAAGGTGTTGGGATAGAAGACGATGATCTTCTCGGGCTTGCGATTGGTGGACATGTCAGTTTGAGGTTTTTTAACCTTTCACCATTTAAGATGTTTTTGGGGGGATACTCTGTAGGTCTGAATTCCATTCATGTTTTTGGAACGCCTCTTTCATTTAATTTAAGCTTCGACAATTTGAAAAAACTGTACTGGAAGAGGCTAAACGATGTATTCTATTACAACTCAACAACTTTCAATGCGGATATCGGATGTAAGATGGCAAATCTTTCTTTCATGGCGAATTACGTTCATGAAACGATATCTTCGTCAAATATTTCTTCTGTTTCTTCCGTTGGTGCGATTTCTTTGAAGATAGAAAACTTACCGCAAATCCAAGATGCCAGAACATACTGGTTATTGGAAGCCAATATCGAACACGGATTGAGTGCGACTTACACGAATGTAAGTGTCGACATCGAAAATTATCATAGAATTGTCATGCAAATATACGCCCAATCTCGAATTTACTCCGTTTTCAACATGGGGAATGCACCGTTCAACAGAAAATTGTACTTTGGTCAGAGCGATAATTTGAAAGGATATGGAGAGAGAGAGTTTGATTCACCTTTTATGGCTCTCTTTGAAATGAAATTAGGGGTACCGTTCACCTTTCCTTTAGATCTGTCAAAATCTTTCAAGTTGAATTTCTTTACACCAGAGTTCATATTGCAAACGGCGTTTATCAGCGATGGAAATTTTGATTTGGGGAATTTCAAACCATCGGTGGGTTTTGGCTTGAAATTGAAGACACCTTTTGGGAATTTAGAGCCGGAGATATTTTTCGGAAAAGAATTCGGATTCTATTTTGAGATGAAGTGAAGATGATTTCGAATTTTCTTGATCAGGATATTTGCGTATATATCACGAAAATAAAGTGCTGTGAGATGATTTAAATGAAGGGAGTAACATGATGAGTAGCAAGAAAAAAAACATGGGATTGTGGTCGGCGGTATCAATAGGTGTCGGAGGAATGGTGGGAGGTGGTATTTACTCTCTGTTAGGGGCTGCCACCCAAATATCTGGAAATGCCATGTACATATCTTTTGCTATAGCCGGCATAGTGGCTTTGTTAAGTACCTATTCTTATGCAAAATTGGGGGCAAAATTCCCATCTGCTGGTGGTCCTGTTGAATTTCTTGTCAGAGAATTCGGAGATGGGATCTTAAGTGGCGGATTTAACATTCTTCTTTGGATTGGATATGTGTTTGCGCTCTCTCTTTATGCGAGGGCGTTTGGAGCTTATGCCATGATTTTCTTCCCACAGTTGCCAGGTTACTGGCTTCATATCTTTACAACGTCTATTATCATTTTTTTCACGGCTGTTAATTTCATGGGATCAAAGGCAGTTGGGCGTTCCGAACTTTTTGTGGTAGCTGTGAACCTTGGTGTGCTGATCTTTTTTTCAATTGTAGGTCTTTTTTTCATAAAACCTGCCTTGCTTTCTCCTATGCACTGGCCTCATGTGAATAACATTTTTTTCGCATCTGGAGTCGTTTTTCTCACCTACGAAGGATTTGGACTGGTTACCAACGCTGCGGAAGACATGGAAAACCCGAAGAAAACACTGCCAATGGCGTTGTATATAAGTGTGGCTATAGTGATCTTAATATACATTTTTACCAGCATTGTGGTCGTTGGAAACTTGTCAGTTCCTAAGATCGTGAAAGCGAGTGACTATGCGGTGGCTGCCGCTGCCAGACCATTTTTGGGAGCGATAGGGTTTAAGATCATCGCTATAGCCGCCTTGTTCGCCACATCATCTGCGATAAACGCCACACTTTATGGTGGTGCGAATGTTAGCTACATGATAGCTAAAGATGGAGAATTGCCAAAGATGTTCGAAAGAAAAATATGGAACAGAGCTCCAGAGGGCCTTTTTCTCACGTCAGCACTTGTGATCGTGTTTTCAAACCTTCTAAATATTGGAGGAATAGGAATGCTTGGAAGTGCTTCTTTTCTGCTGATATACGCGGTCGTTAACATAGGGCATTTGCATTTGTACAAGCAAACTGGCGCAAAACTTTACATCATATGGTTAGCCATTTTGGGATGTCTCTTTTCATTTGCGATACTATCATACTATTTGTTGATTCAATCTCCTGTGACTTTGATCGCCCTTGCCGCCATTTTCATCTTATCTTTCTTGGCTGAACTGTTGTATAGAAAACACACATTCAGATCGTTGAAGATAAGATCCAAAATATGATGAATCGCTGTACTGTTGTATTGGTGACACGCATTCAGATCGTTGAAATGTACAAGACCAACTTTAGGATCTAAACGTCATGTTCTAACGTAGAACAAGTTGATTCACAGAAAACTTTTCAATTTTTTTAGGCTGTTCGAAAATTCAAAAAACTACCACCAACTTTTTATTTTTAGCAGGGCCATTGGAGATATTGGATAATATCACAAGGTTATGAATTAATAGCTTTATTCCTAACGTGCATGAAAGCAACGATTTGAATCAGTGTGAAAAGACAATCTTTGAAAAAGATTTTTACCGCTTCACAAGCGGCAAGGGAATTTTTTCGAAGCCTAACCAGAACTGATTCGCTCTTTTAACCATCTTACGATTCAAAAAACGAGGCACGCTCAGACACTCATCCATGAGTGCTTCGCTTT
>WGFY01000028.1 GCA_015491995.1 Mesoaciditoga sp. | reverse complement strand
CTGGGCACTTCTTAGAACAACCTGCTCTTTGTTATTCGATTTTAGCCACAATTTCCAAGAGATGTCGTAAAGATCTTGAAATATTTGAAAGCGCTTATGCTCAAATATGACTTTTAACAACCTTTTGCACTCTTCTCTCACACCGAACGAGCTTGCCACAATATCAGCTTTTGACTTTGGAAAAACTGTTGGATCGTTTACAAATGTTTTGATTCTCTCATCATCGATCTTTGCCAATGTTTTCACCATGTCAAAACACTTTGGATCTTTCAATTCAAAAAGCACTTGTGCATATTTCACAACAACGGCCCGCCTACTTTTCATTTTCCTCACCGAGTTTTGAAAGCTGGGACATCAGAAATTCACGCTTTAATTTCTCATCCAGATCTTTTTGAATTAATCTGGAAGTAAGTGTGATGACAAGCGTAACGACCTTGGCTTTCAAAGATTCTTCGGCTCTTAGCCGTTCTTCAACGATTTCTCTCCTTGCTTTTTCCATGGTGGACTCAATTTCTTTTTGAATGCGCGCTTTTCCTGATTCTTCATATTTTTTGACTCTTTCTTTTGCTTCGTTGTACATCTTGCTTATTTTTTCATCCAATTCTTGAAGTTGAAATTCCGACTTTTTTTTGGATTCTTTCGCATCTTTACGGGCTTCTTCTGCCTTTTCGTACTCATCTTGAATGTCGTTCCTTCTCTGATCGACAAGGTTCAAGAATGGCCTGTAAAGATATTTGATCAAAAGATACATCAACAAGAAAAAACTCATCAATTGAAGTATAGATGTACCGTTGAAGTTGACAAAAATCCCTGTCATTTTCTACTCACCCTGAATTAAAATAAAAGTATCATAAAAGCAATGAGCAATGAATAAAGTCCGGTTGATTCCGCAACAGCTTGCGAAAGCAACATTCTAGCTGTGATCGTACCAACCATCTCCGGTTGCCTCCCCATAGCCTCCATAGCTCCTTGTCCTATATGGCCTTCACCTATTCCAGGACCAATGGCACCTATTCCCATTGCGACTCCCGCGCCGATGTATTTCGCGGCTTCGGCGACTGCCTGAGCCATCGTGAGATCTGTCACTTTAATCTCCTCCTTAACCAAATTATTGTTCAAGTTGAACGCTTATATAAGCGATTGCCAGCATCGAAAAAACAAAAGCTTGGACGGTTCCAACAAAGAACCCAAAGAATCCCCATAACACCACCGGTACGATCGTGTATTTTGTCAAATAACTGAGCATTAAAACCATTATTCCACCACCAGCTATGTTACCGAAAAGCCTTAACGAGTGGGAAACCGGTTTTGCCAGTTCTCCAATGATGTTCATTGGCAACATGATTGGATTTGGCGATACAAACCCTTTCATCCATGTTTTAAAACCTTTGAGTTTTATCGCAAAAATATGGCTTATAAACAAGACCATAACCGCATATGTCACGTTCGTGTTTAAATCTCCTGTTGGAGATGGCCAAGTGTCGTTAAACAAATTAAGGATCAAATGGTGGTTCGAAACTCCAAAACTGATTCCTGGAATACCTCCAAGTAAGTTAGAAAAGAGTATAAAGAGAAAGAGTGTTGCGGAAATATAGAAGGTCGGTCTTACAAATTCTTTCACAGGTATTACATCTTCAACCAGCTCATATACAAAAGAGAGTACCGTTTCGATTCCTGCCTGTTTTCTAGATGGGATCTTCGTCAAGTGCCTCTTGAAATCGATAGCCATATACGTGATCAAGAGAAATATAACAGCTGTCATTATTATGGTTATTGGATTCAACGTTCCCAAAATAGACGGGAGCGGTACCTTAACTTGCCAAACTTCCCCTATTCCCTTTGGAAATTCAATCTTGTTCAAATTCCAGATCGCGATGATTACATATACCACAAGAAAACCGCTTAAAAATATCTTTTCACCTTTTGAGAATTTTACCTTCAAAATTCACCACTCCTCCAAAAAGTAGTAAGCGTAAGTCTCATCAGCTCTAAACCAAAGAACGCACTTAACATGCCTCCTACTGATAACGACGAAGATATTCCCAACACGATCGCACTCAAAGCGTATCTTTTAAAAAATCCCATCTTTAGAGTCTTGGCGCCACGTTTCTCAAAGTACTTAGAATCATTTATCATCATAAACAAAGAGAATTGAGATCCAATTGCACCTAATAAAAAACCTAAAAAATACCTCCAATCAACATTCAAAAGCACGATTGAGAAAGGAATAAAAGACAGCCATAAGTTGATATACCAATTAGTTGCCTTTACTCTTATCATCTTCATCTTCCTTTTTAGCTTCCTTAAATAACATTCTCATACCGTTGTACATTCCGGATACAATGCCGATGAACAAAAAAACCACAAGCAAAACTTTGTTGTTGAATGTCCATTTGTCGAGATAATAACCGATCAATCCGCCCACCAAGACGTTAGACAAAATTGTTACACCAAAATCAAAGATCACGTTAGAGCGTTTAAAGAAAACAATTGGAAATCTTTTTTTCATAATTGTTTCACTTTGAGGATTTTCATAGATCGTCCTCCGACTTTCACTGGACCTTCCTTCGTCTCTACAATTGTGGTAAGTTCAAAAGGTAATTTTTTGATCTCATCGTCTCTTATGTGAATATCATCGCAAATGAGCAATGTCGAGCAGATTGAATTATCACTTAATTCATACAAAATTATATCCCAAAATACACCAAAATGCAAGGAAATGTTGCTTTTTGTTTCAGAAATGTTAAGACCTCTTAATCTAAAACATACGGGATCATCTTCAAAAATCTCATATTTTGGAGCAACGTTTTTCAACTCTAAGCCACGCATCCCACCCCCTACCAAATAAATTTTCTCAAATGGACCGCATCCGCTTATCAAATTAACTATTTCATCTGATATCTTGGGAAGTTTCCAACTTACCCTATGTCTCTTAATGCCTCTCATATAATCCTGAAAAATTATAGAGGCACTCAGCCCATCCACCAAGCTCTTTTTGGAATTCGAGCTTCTTATTTGTGCGTTTGCAATTGTGGATGTGAAACGTTCATCTACCATATAAACCGGAATCGGTGCGATCAACTTGGCAACTTCTATGGCTTTATCCACAGCTGCCGTTGTCGATCTCGTAAAACGCATTTTTAGATTCAATGGCAATCCAAAGATGACTTCGCAAAGAGATTCTATGTTTTTCAACTCTTCGACGATCTTGGACGGTTTAACCGTTTTTACAGTGGTTATAATTTTGCCATTCGGATCGCTAATGGCAATTCCACTTCTTTTGAATCCGAAATCAATTGACGCTTTTCGCATGATTGTTAAACGGATTGTGAAAGATCTTGACTATGTCTCTTGTCTTCCTCTCCATGATCTCTTGTTTAAGATCACGGATGATCTTTCTCTCCACGTCTCCCTCTCTCTCACGTAAACTTTCTTCGATTTCTTCATCATTTGGGATTCTGGTAACGCTTCTACCGTTGAATACCCCTATCTCTTCGAGGATCGAAAGATAAATTTTTGACAGTGCTTTTGAAGATGAGATTTTCTTACTTACAAGACATTCCTCAGGATCGCTGCAATCCCCTTTCAAAACTCTTGCGGCCTCTAAAACACATTCATAAGGCGGGAAAAGTTTTTCAACATCTCGAATATTCTTCTCCACATCCTTTTTTCCAAAAAGCATGTGAATTACCGGCACGGAATTGATTCTTTCAAACAGCGAGGGTGGCTTCAAAAGAGAGATGTGGTTTCGAGGAAAATCGTAATAAACGATTCTATCCATTTCATCAACGGATGAGGCGTAAGTGGATGTCGTCAATAGAATTTTGGCCTTTTCTTTTCTTACAAGTTCTGTCACATGATGATAATGATAAGGATTGGAATTGGAGATGTAAGAGACGATCTTTTCACTTTTGCACATTTGTGGATACTCGTTACAAAGGACCTTAAAAACATCTTTAAGATTTCTTCGATCTGAGAAAACAATCATCATTTTATTCTGATTTTCTATCATGCTCATAATGAGCTCAACCCTGTTTTCCAAATTTCTATCGTCTATTATTCCAACATCACGTTTGTGGAATTCATGAAAGATATTCGTGATACTGAAAGAAGACAGTAATTTTGTTTCGAGCTCTTGAGTTAAGAAAGAAGAAAATATGACAAGTTTGCTTGGCCTTTTACTCAAAAGAAGCTCCATAACTTCACGTAGCATACCAGTCTCATAAATGAGCTGAGGCTCACATAAGACAACACGTTCGTCGCCTTTCAAAACTTTAGAGAGAGAAACCACGTTTGTGAATATCACATCTGATGATCGAGTTTCTGAATTCATTGCATCCACATAAGAAAATTTTATGCCAAGAGTTTTCATGTCGAAAATCAGGGAATTGTAAAGATCACGAAGTGTGGAATTGCTTGGGGTAACCACGACAAGTTTTTGTTTTTTATCCGCCAGTGCTTCAAGTATCATTTTTTCTTCTGTATACGGATCACCTATTACCAAAACACTTGAATTCCCAGATAAGATCTTCGAAAATTTCTTCTTTTTCAACATCATTCTCATGAATGCCTTATCCTTAAGCTCATCACTTTGCTTCACATCGACATCCACGATATTCAATTGAAAATTCTTTCTTCCATTCCATGAGTTTTTCCAAATGTTTGCAACAACATCCAGCTTTGCAACATCTTTTGTGTAAATCATGTCGTTAAAAAGGTGAGAAAATCCAAATCCGATCGCATCCAACCTGTTTTTCCCTTGCCTTAAAGTAAGGTTAACATGTTTTCCCAACTTACCCACATTTTTAATTCTTTCCACACTAAGATCTTCAAATTCAAAAACAGGCTCAGGATTACCGCTTCCATATGGTCTGAGTTTTTCAATATCTGAAAAGAGAGATTCTTTCACATCATCTAAACTCATTTTCGCATCTACACTTATCACCGATGTTAAAGTATCAGGATCGAATATTTCCATAATTTCTTGAAGGCGTCTATCAAATTCGGATATCAATGAGGTTTTCAGTGAGAATCCAGCAGCCATTTTGTGCCCACCGTATTCTTCAAGTAAATCTTCGGCTTTTTTGAGAATTTGCACTATGTTGACACCTTCGATACTTCTGGCCGATCCCCTTGAAATATCACCTTCTATTGAGA
>WGFY01000027.1 GCA_015491995.1 Mesoaciditoga sp. | reverse complement strand
TGCCCAGCGGCTTGATGAAAATGAAAAAAGTGAAATAATCAAAGTGATTAAAGAAATTAGAAAACTGGATCCAGTCGTTGAAGTTTTGTACGATGAGAAACTTCTGGCTGGTGTGGTAATAGATTTTGAGGATTCTGTAGTGGATCTAAGCGCAGCTGGTGCACTCAAAAAAGTGGCCAGCTTTATGAGCGGATCTCTTGTGAGAACATCTTTTCCGCTTTAACGACCAAGTCGACAGATGTGAATGGAGGTTGATTAAATGCGTATAAACCCAGACGAGATTACCAGGGTTCTGCGCGAGAAGATAGAGAGTTTTGAAAACATCCCAGATTTGAAGGAAGTTGGGCGCGTCATGCAAATCGGTGACGGGATTGCTCGCGTTTACGGCCTTGAAAACGTTATGTCCAACGAGTTGGTGAAGTTTCAAAACGAAAGTATGGGAATGGCCATAAATTTGGAAGAGGATAACGTTGGAGTTGTAATACTTGGAGATTATAAAGATATCAAAGAAGGAAATTTAGTCGAAAGAACACATAGAATTGTTGAAGTACCTGTTGGTAATGAGCTTATCGGCAGAGTGATAGATCCGATGGGGAACCCGTTGGATGGTGGAAAGCCGATTTTGACTAAGAAGAAAAAGCCTATCGAAAGAAAAGCAGTTGGTATCATTGAGAGACAGCCAGTAAACACCCCACTTCAAACTGGTTTGAAATCCATCGATTCGATGATTCCGATTGGAAGAGGCCAAAGAGAGTTGATAGTAGGGGACAGGCAAACGGGTAAAACCGCCATTGCGGTGGACACCATTATCAATCAAAAAGGTAAAAATGTTTATTGTGTTTACGTTGCGATAGGACAGAAAGGTGCGGCTGTTGCAAGAACAGTTGAAAAGTTCAAACAGCACGGGGCGATGGATTATACCACCGTTGTCGTTGCCTCTGCCAGCGATCCGGCTCCTTTGCTTTATCTTGCCCCTTACGCTGGGGCGACCATTGCTGAAGAATTGATGCTTTCAGGGAAAGATACTTTAGTGGTGTACGATGACTTGAGCAAGCACGCCGTCGCCTACAGGGAAATATCGCTTCTTTTGAGGAGACCCCCTGGTCGTGAAGCTTACCCAGGAGATGTTTTTTACCTTCATTCTAGGCTTCTCGAAAGAGCTGCGAGATTGAGTGATGAGTTAGGTGGAGGCTCTATGACAGCTTTACCCATCATAGAAACGCAGGCCAACGATGTGAGTGCTTACATTCCAACAAATGTCATATCAATAACCGATGGTCAAATATACTTGGAATCTTCTCTTTTTTATTCCGGATTCAGACCGGCTGTTAATGTGGGATTATCGGTTTCTCGAGTTGGTGGAGCCGCTCAGACGAAAGCGATGAAAAAAGTTGCCGGTAATTTAAGAATAGAGCTTGCTCAATTTAGGGAATTGGAAGCATTTGCCCAATTTTCGACTGAACTCGATCCTTCGACTCAAGCTCAGATCACGAGAGGGCAACATCTTATGGAACTTCTAAAACAAGAACAATATGCTCCTATGCCATTTGAAGAGCAGGTTGTATTTTTATATACAGGAGTCAGAGGTTACCTTGACGATCTTGACGTAGAAGATGTTAGAAGGTTTGAAAGGGAGTTCATTGACTACATGAAGGAAAAGCATTTGGACGTTCTTGAATCCATAGAACAATCTAAGGACTTACAAAAAGAAACGGAGGAATCACTTAGAAACTCGATTGAAAAATTCAAAGAGAAGTTCAAGGTGAGCTAATATGGGTCGAGGAACTGAGCAACTCATAAAAAGCAAGATAAGATCGATCAGTTCCACCATGCATATAACGCGTGCCATGGAAATGGTCGCGACGGCGAAGCTCAACAAGCTTCAACGCATGGTAAAGAACTTTTACGATTACGAACATGCATTTTCCGAGCTTTTCAGTCGAGTGATATCCACCACGGAAGAATTCACAAGTGGACTTATTTACAAAAAAGAGCCAAAGCGTACTCTTGTGGTGGTTTTAGCCGGTGATATGGGATTATGTGGTTCGTACAACAACGACGTCATCGACTTGGGATACAAGGTGGCCCATGATTTAGATGAAAAGTTCGCAGGGTTTTACCCTGTGGGTGCTCGTGTAAAGTCAAGGATGTTATTTGATGAGAAGAATGTGAATCGCTCTTTGATAAATGTTTACAGCACGCCATCTTACAGTGATGTGCAGAGTTTTGCAAACGAACTTACAAACATCTATGTGAAGGAAGAAGTGGATTCCGTTAAGATAGTTCATGGATACCCTAAAAATCCACTTATTCAGTTGGTGAAGGTAGAAGAATTCTTGCCAATAAAGCCGGTCAAAATAAAGGAAAATGCTATTTACGATTACGAACCGAAAGCGGAGGAACTTCTGAAAGCCATTTTGCCTCAATATCTTGGAACTAAAATGTACAGGATCATGTTGGAATCACGGGTGGCTGAACAAAGTTCTAGGCAAAATGCGATGAGAAACGCTACAGAAAATGCCAAAGAATTGGTAAAAGATCTGACGCTCAAATACAACAAAGCAAGGCAGACTTACATAACACAAGAGATAATAGAGGTCACAAACGGCTCTGAAGCGCTTAAAGATTAGGAGGTTTAAGATGACTACTGGCAAAGTGGTGAGTGTTATAGGACCTGTTGTGGATATAAAGTTTCCAGCCGACTCCATGCCTGATATTCACAACGCTCTAAGAGTCAAGATGGAAAATAGAGAACTTTTCCTGGAAGTGGAACAACTTATAGGCGATTATGTCGTTAGATGTGTTGCACTTGACTCAACTGATGGACTCTCAAGAAATGTAGAAGTCGAAAATACTGGAAATCCGATAACCGTTCCAGTTGGAAATGAGATCATGGGAAGGATGTTCAATCTTCTTGGTCAATCGATAGATGGAAAAGAAGAGGTTGAAGCGAAAGAGAGATGGTCAATACACAAAAAGCCGCCAGAAATGAACGAACAATCCACGGATATAGAAATACTTGAAACGGGAATAAAAGTTATAGATCTGATAGCGCCATTTCCCAAAGGAGGTAAGATAGGATTTTTTGGCGGAGCTGGTGTTGGTAAAACGGTCCTTGTTATGGAGATGATCAGAAATGTGGCCATAGAACATGGTGGCTTTTCCATGTTTGCAGGTGTTGGTGAACGCACAAGAGAGGGAAATGAGCTTTGGAATGAGATGAAAGAAAGCGGGGTTATAGACAACACCGTTCTTGTTTTTGGACAAATGAACGAGCCACCTGGTGCAAGGTTTAGAGTTGCTTTAAGCGCGCTAACGATGGCTGAATACTTTCGCGACCAAAAAAATAAGGATGTTCTGCTTTTTATAGATAACATATTCAGGTTTGTTCAGGCTGGCTCTGAGGTTTCAGCTTTGCTTGGAAGAATGCCATCGGCGGTTGGCTACCAGCCAACCCTTGCAACCGATATGGGAGAACTTCAAGAAAGGATCACGTCCACTAAAAATGGTTCTATAACCTCCGTTCAGGCTATATACGTTCCAGCGGATGACATTACCGATCCAGCACCAGCCACTACATTTGCACATTTGGATGCCACGATAGTTTTATCAAGGCAAATTGCTGAGTTAGGCTTGTATCCTGCTGTTGATCCGTTGGATTCCAACTCAAAAATACTCGATCCTAAAATCGTTGGTGATGAACATTATTCAATTGCCAGGAAAGTGCAAAAGGTACTTCAAAAATATAAAGATCTTCAAGACATAATAGCAATCCTTGGTATGGAAGAGCTCTCCGAAGAAGATCGGATCACGGTGCAGCGTGCAAGGAAAATTCAGCGCTTTTTAAGTCAGCCTTTCTTTGTTGCGGAACATTTTACGGGGACAAGCGGACAATACGTGCCCTTGAGCGAAACCATCAAAGGTTTCAAAGAAATACTTGAAGGCAAGTACGATTCTCTTCCAGAACAAGCGTTTTTGATGGTTGGAACGATCGATCAAGTCATAGAGAAAGCCAAAACCATTAAGAAAGGAGCTTAAAAGTGTTCAGAGTGGTTATCATCACTCCCGAAAAACATGTTTTCGATGGAAAAGCACGTTTTGTCGAATTCAAAACAATTGAAGGAGCTATGGGAACGCTTCAAAATAGATCTCCCCTTTTGGCAGCTATGGCAATCTCAGAACTTGAATTGGAAGATGATGAAGGAAAGAGACAAGTCTTTGCCATTTACGGAGGAATAGCGGAATTTTCAAACAACAAGTTTGTCGTGCTTTCGGATGCAGCTGAGAGAGCCGAGGAAATAGATTTGGAACGTGCAAGAAGGGCCTTAGAGCAAGCCAAATTGGAACTTGAAGGTACCGAAGATGAAATTCATGGCCGCCAAGCTGAGGGGAATGTGCAACGTGCTTTGACCCGTCTAAAGGTGGCTCAAAAAAAATGAGGTGATAAGGTTGAGGGTAGCGATACTTACAGGTGGAGGGGATTGTCCGGGACTCAACGCCGTTATCAGAGGAATTGTGAAGGCGAGAAATGAAGAAGAAATGATCGGTATAAGGCGAGGATGGAGGGGAGCTGTCGAAGACACTTACGTGGAACTTGGCAATGATGACGTTGAAGGCATACATTTAATCGGTGGCACAATTCTTGGAACTTCAAGGGTGAATCCATTTTCGATTGATGAAGGAGCGGAAAAAATCGAGAAAAATCTTAAAAAACATCAAATAGATGCCTTGATCGCGATAGGAGGAGATGACACGTTAAGTGTTGCGGCAAAATTTTCCTCAAGAGGTTTGAAAATTGTAGGTGTTCCTAAAACGATAGACAATGATGTGTCAAATACCGATTACACCTTTGGATTTCACACGGCCGTTAACGTGGGAGCGGATGCCATAGATCGTCTTCAATCAACGGCAAAATCTCATGAACGTGTAATGTTTGTGGAACTGATGGGAAGAAATGCCGGATGGATAACGTTGGAAGCGGGTCTTGCCGCTGGAGCTCATTTGATATTGATACCAGAATTTCCACGAACCATTGATGAGATAATCAAGATTATTGACAAAAGAATGAAACTCAAAGGTTACGCGGTAATTGCAATTGCGGAAGGGTTCAAGCCAACGGATCTTGGAAGTGTGGTGGGAGACAAGGAAAATATAGACGCTTTTGGACATATAAAATTAGGTGGCATAGCACATTACCTTTCAGAGGTTATAGAACAAAAAACAGGTTACGAAACGCGTTCGGTTGTACTCGGACACTTGTTGAGAGGTGGAACGCCTACGGCATTTGACAGAATATTAGGGACTCGTTACGGTGTGAAAGCGATGAAACTCGTTCAACAAGGTGATTTTGGGCGAATGGTAGCGCTACGTGGCAACGATATCATTTCCATCCCATTGGAATATGGAGTCTCCACCAAAAAGCTTGTGCCATATGAGTATTATAAACTTGCGGAGATGTTTTTTGGATGAAAGGAAATCACCCATTTGTTAAATGGGCCATAAAGGTGATAGAATCTAAAATTAGGGGCGGAATTATTTTAGAACCGAAATACGGTGTGTTACCATCTGAAATGTTCAAACAAAAAGCTGGTGTTTTTGTGACCCTTCACAAAGAGAATGATGATTTGCGAGGGTGCATAGGAACTTTTCTACCAACGACTTCAAATATCGCTCATGAAATTTCACAAAACGCTTTAGAAGCTGCACTGAACGATCCAAGATTTGAACCGGTTCGACTGGAAGAACTTGACTCTATAGTGGTGAGTGTGGACGTTCTTTCGTCTCCTGAGAAGATCAAGAATGTTTATGAACTCGATCCCAAAAAGTATGGTGTAATAGTCGAAAACGGCTGGAAACGTGGATTACTCCTTCCCGATTTGGAAGGTGTTGATGATGTTGAAAGCCAAATTCGGATTGCGAAAGCGAAAGCTGGGATCAGTGAGTTTAAAGACGTAAATATTTATAGATTCACCGTAAAGAGGTATCGTTAAAAAAGGGGGAAGAGAGTTGAACGAGAAAGAGACCAAGGAGCTTGAAAGAATATTGACTTCTCTTGATGGAATAGAGAAAGCAAGGGTTGTTGTTGATGGTGGTAATGGCGAAATGAGAGAGATCCACATTCTTTCTTCCGGCAACAAGAGCTCGAAACAGATAGTGAGGGATATAGAAACAGCTGTTCTCACGATTACAGGTGAGAGGATAGATAGGAGAATAATAAGTGTTGCTCAAATTGACAATCGATCAGGTATGGAGGGTGCGAATTCCGAAGAGAAAAAAGAAAGTGGAGAATTGTTTAAAATAGAATCCGTGGGTTTTTCTGAGGATGGAATGGAAATGGAAGTGAATGTCGAAATTACAAAGGGCAGAGAAATGAAAGAGATCACAAAACATGGTGTTAAATCCTTTAAAAACGTTCTTAAATTATCTGCCGAATCGACTATAGAAGCAATTGAAAGCCTTATGAATTCTAAAACCAGGATTTCCTTGGACGAGATAAGAGAAGTTTCAACTGGTGAAAGAAAATTTTTCCTTGGAGTCATGACTGTTTTAAAGACAGGTGGAATGAGCAAAGAATTGGTCTTTGCTGGAGCCATTGGCTTCAACGCGGTGAGAAACGTTGCCGACGCCGTTGTAAGCGAAATGAATTCTATGATTTTGGATTTTTAAGAGGGTGATGTTTGATTGGCAAAAGTTTACGTTCTGACGTCTGGAAAGGGAGGGGTTGGTAAAACAACCTTAACCGCTAATTTGGGAACGGCTATGGCGTTAGGTGGCGAAAGAGTGGCCTTGATAGATGCCGATATAGGATTGAAGAATTTAGACGTTGTTATGGGACTCGAAAACAGAATAATTTACACGTTGATAGATGTTGCCAATGGAAAAGTCAACGTTTTTGATGCGCTTGTTAGACACAAGCAGATCAAAAATTTGAGTCTGCTACCTGCTTCTCAGATAGCGACAAAGGAGATGATCTCTCCTGATGACATGAAAAGAATAATAAATGAAATGAAAGAAAGATTTGACTACATATTTGTCGATTGTCCGGCCGGTATCGAAAGAGGATTCAGAAATGCCGTAGCTGGTGCCGAAGAAGCGCTTGTGATCACCACCCCTGAGTTACCAGCCATAACTGATGCCGATAGAGTAATAGGTTTGTTGGAGAATATGGGATTTCAAGATGATAAAATTCATCTAATAGTGAACAGATTCAAAGCTCATATGGTGAGACATGGAGACATGTTAAACATAAATGATATAAAATCTGCGCTTTCTATAGAGGTGATGGGAATAGTTCCTGACTCGGAAGACATAATAATTTCCACCAACAAGGGCATTCCACTGGTTTTAGAAGATGGCAGTAGCGCGAATATGCACAAGATACTCAATGGAATAGTTCGCAGGTTAAAAGGCGAAGAGATACCCATTCCAAAATTGAGTGAATTGGAAGACAAAAAAGGCTTCTTGGAGGCTATAAAATCATTTTTTAAACGTCATCAAAGTGGAGATGACTAAGTATGGGATTCTTCAGTATATTCACGAGAAGAAAGACAAAAAAAGTTGAAACAAATGCACGTGATTCTGCCAAAGAAAGATTGAATGCGCTTGTCGGAAGTGGGAGGCGCATGGTTTACAGAATAGACGACTTTAAAGATGCAAAAGAACTCGAAGAAAAAACTGCAGAGATAAAGAACGAAATTCAGAAGAAAGCTTCACAACTTTTCAAAACGGATGAAAATAAAATTAAAGTTGTTGTGGAAGAGCACAATGGCTATGTGGTGATAATAGCCAACATAAATTTTGAGTAGTGAATGGTGATGGTGATGATGAAAGAAATGACGTTGCACACTGCAGAACATTTCGAATTCGTGGATATCACTGAGCATCTTCGAAAGCTTGTTCATCAAGATGGCGTTCAAGAAGGTATATGTGTGGTGTATGTTCCTCACACAACGGCTGCGGTTACGATCAACGAAAATGCCGATCCGTCTGTGAAAGATGATATACTATCAAAATTCATTGAACTGGTTCCTTGGAAGGAAAATTACACACATGTTGAGGGAAATTCTGCTGCCCATGTTCTTTCAACAATCGTTGGGGTTTCAGAAACCATTCCCATTCACAATGGAGAGCTGATGCTTGGTAGATGGCAAGGAATTTACTTTTGTGAGTTTGATGGGCCGAGAACAAGACAAGTGGTGATAACACTCTTAGAAGGGGGAAAACAACATTGAAGAAATACTTGGTTTTTTCGCTCTTGATTTTGGTATCTTCATTTATGTTTTCTGAGGATTTCCCTATGGGGAGTGCCTTGAATTTCAACCCGGCGTACATGGTGATCAATCAAAAGTGGTCTATTTCTTACGAAAGCTACTTTGAAGGAAATGAAATGAATTTTGTCGTATTTCAACCATTTAAAGATGGATTTGCTGGGAAAATCGGGGTGTATGAGAATAATGAAACCAACGGAATTGCCTATTCCGTGGCATCTATTTTGGGGAAAACGTCAGTTGGAATGGACTTCGACCTTTGCCACGATGGAACATCAGTTTCCATAACCGCTGGTATGGGTACGATTCAAAAAATATGGGAAAATGTGAGCGTTGAGTTCCGAATTCCCAAAGCGTTAACGTATGTCTACGAAAAGGGAATGGAAGTTCATCCAAATTTTAATATAACGCTCAGCGCCCTGTTTGACAATTTTAACTTTGCCGGTTTCGCGGGCGTAAAATATCCATGGGTTAAGGGCGGAGCATGGGGAAGCCTTTCACTTTTCGGAATACAGTTGTATGGATATTACGAGACTGGATACGATGTGGGGTTTTCAGCGGTTAACGAACAAAAATTGGATGCTCTAATTCAGTATTCCATAGGAAACATGAAGCTCGCTTACATATATGAAAATTATACGAATTCCTTAAAGTCCAGTGTAAATAGAAATGGACTAAGAATTTCGATAGAATGGTGATCTCAATTGTTTATAGACAGGGCTAAAATATACGTTGTTTCCGGAAAAGGCGGCAATGGAGTTGTCAGCTTTAGAAGAGAGAAATTCGTTCCTAGAGGTGGTCCAGATGGTGGAGATGGCGGAGATGGTGGATCGGTTATAATCGAAGCCACAGCATCGATGAATACACTTATGGATTTCAGATATCAGAAACATTTCATGGCTCAAAGTGGTAAAAATGGTAAAGGCTCCAACATGACCGGAAGAACCGGAGAAGATCTTGTTATATACGTTCCTATGGGAACTGTTGTAAAAATAGATGATGTTGATATTGCCGACCTGAATTCGCTTGGAAAGAGGGTTATAGTTGCTAAAGGGGGAAAGGGTGGGAAAGGTAACAGTCATTTCACCACGTCAACCAAACAAGCCCCTACCATAGCTGAGAACGGTGAAATGAATGAAGAACATTGGGTGGAACTGGAATTGAAATTACTGGCAGATGTGGGGCTTGTTGGTCTCCCAAATGCCGGGAAGTCTTCGCTTATTTCAGTTATGACAAACGCTCATCCGAAGATTGCCAATTACCCTTTCACCACTCTCGTGCCTGTACTTGGGAAAGTTGATATGGGCTTCGGAAAATCCTATGTTTTGGTCGATATACCCGGAATCATAGAAGATGCCCACAACGGGACAGGACTTGGTGAAGAGTTTTTGAGACACGTTGAGCGTACAAAAGTGATCGCTTATGTTATAGATGTTGCAAGTCAAAACCCCTTAAAAGGGTATGAAGCGGTGAAAAAAGAGATTGACATGTACAATTCTTCTTTGATCGGTAGACCAGAAGTGATAATTTTGAACAAAATTGATCTTGTCAGCGAAGAAAGAGTGGAACGAATATCTAAACTTTTCAAGGGTAAAATCGTTCATGCTGTTTCAGCCTTGACAAGGGTTGGGCTTGAAAGGTTGAAAGAATTTCTTTACAAAGAAGTTCAAAAAGCTCCGGATGTTGAGTTTACTTTTAAGCATGACCTTCAAAGAAATCGTGAAAAGATGTTACCGATATTTGTCGAAAAAAAAGAAAATACTTTTCTCATCAAAGGTGAGAAAGTTGAATTGCTTTTGCACAAATATCAAATTGGCTACCCAGATGCAATGGATTTGTTCATGAAAAAACTCGATTCTCTTGGACTTGAAAAAGTCCTTCGTAAAGCAGGGGTTAAAGAAGGAGATACAATTCTAATTGGTGAGATGGAGTTCGAGTATCATAAATGAAAATAGGAATATATGGAGGAACTTTTGATCCGGTACACAACGGTCATGTGATAATAGCAACTTCCGTTGTAGAAAAATTAAAACTCGACAAACTCATCGTAATGCCAGCTTACATCCCTCCTCATAAACGAAAGAAAGTTACCAATTTTGCAAAAAGGCTGGAATGGGTGGAGTATGCCTTCAAAGGAATTGAAAAAGTTGAAATATCCGGCTTTGAAGGGAAAAACAAAGCGGTTTCTTACACCTTTAACACCATTTCTCATTTTGAAAAAATCTATGGCAAGTTGACGTATGTCATGGGAGAAGATAGTTTTCTCAACATAGAAAAATGGTACAAGTACAAAGAATTCATCGAAAAGGTGGAAGTATGGATTTACCCTAGATATTGCCAAAAAGATCGACTTTCACCGATTCTGAGGAGGCTTGAGAAATATGAAAGCCATATTCATTTTGCCGAAGGAATTCCCATAGTTCAGATTTCTTCAACGCTCATTCGTGAAAGAGCAAAAAAAAGGTTGACCATAAAGGGATACGTTCCAGAGGGGATAGAAGATGGCGTTGTGAAGATGTATCTTAACGGAGGTGTGGAAAATGAAGATGTATGAAATTCAAGATGTGACTTTTGAATTGAAAAAATACGAATTTTCTGAGCCATTTAGGATAACGGGGTGGATCCACAACGAAGCTGAAAACGTTGATGTGAAAGTTGTTTTGAAAAGTGGCAAAATCGGTATGGGTGAAGCTTCTCCCTCATACAGAGTTAATGGAGAGAAAGTTTCCGCTCTAATGGCTCTTCAAAAGGACGTAAAAGAGATGTTGATAGGCTCAGACGTGAGAAATTATAGACGTATTTTTGAGATTATGGATGGCTTCTCCAGAACTGCCCCCAGTGTAAAGGCCGCCGTTCAGTACGCGATTTTGGATTCTCTGAGTATGGCCACTGAAATGCCGGTTTACCAAATGTTGGGTGGTTCTAAGAGCGAAATCAAGATCGACAAAACAGTTGGTATTGATGAATTGAACAAAATGGTTGAAAAAGCTAAGCGGTTTTATCATGAAGAGGGATATGAGACTCTTAAAATAAAAGTTGGAGAGAATTTGAAAGAGGATGTTAGAAAAATCTTGGCCATCTCCGATGCGACTAAGGGAGCATCTTATGTGGTGGATGCCAATCAGGGATACTCTGTTAAAGAAGCAATCCAATTTGCCAATGCCACTTACGAAAATGGTGTGAATATCGTGGTCTTCGAACAGCCTGTAATATGGAACAATCTTGATGGATTAAAGATTTTGAGGTACAATTCTCCTATTCCAATTGCTGCCGATGAAAGCGCCAAGACGAAGTACGATGTTTACGAGTTGATACGCAATGGTTGTGTTGATTTCATCAACATCAAGTTGATGAAATCAGGCATATCAGATGCTTTAAGCATAGTCGAGTTGGCCAAGACGACGGATACAGGTCTTATGATAGGATGCATGTCGGAATCAAGCTTGGGAATAAGTCAAAGTGTGCATTTTGCAGCGGGGATTGGAGCGTTTGCGTACCATGATCTCGATTCTCATATGCTTTTAAAAGAGAGGGGATTCAGAGGAAAATTCAAACAAGAAGGTGAACTTATAAAATTGTGAGCGTGTTTTTCGTTGCTGTGATGAGTGCCAACGGGAAAATATCGAGATCTCATTTATCTCCAATAGACTGGAGTTCAAAAGAGGATCTTGAATGGTTTAAAGAGATAACTACACAGTCTAAGGTGATCGTGATGGGGAGAAGAACTTTTGAGCTTTTGAATTCTCCCCTCCCCAACAGATTGAATGTCGTTATGACACATGATCTGCCTAAAAAAAATAACAACGTCCTTTTTACAGATGCTTCTCCAGTGGCTCTTGTGAAAGAACTCAAGAGAATGGGTTACGATAAAATCCCAATAATAGGTGGACAAAGAGTTTTCACTTCTTTTTTAAGAGAAGAAGCTGTCGATGAGATGTATATCACTTACGAACCGATATTAATAGATGGGATAGGCATGTTTGATGAGATGAAAAGAGATGTAAAGATGGAAGTCATAAATGTAAAAAAATTAAGTGGTGGAGCTTTTGTAATCCATTACGTTTTAAAAAGGTGAGAAGATGAAAGAATTTGAAGAAATAGAATTACTTCTTAGAACAACTTGCTTTAAAGTTAAAGTTGCTGGTAGACGTGTTCTAAAGGAATTTGACTTGACTGCTTCGCAATTTGATATTTTGCAGTACTTGTACTTTGATGAATCGAAAAGGATGACGGAGTTGAGTGAAAAAATGGGGGTTACAAAATCCACAATGACTGGATTGGTGTCAAGATTGGAAGACGCCGGTTATGTAAAAAAGTTACACTTCGCAAAAGACAAGCGGGTTACCGTCGTTGAAATTTCGGTTGAAGGTGAAAAGATCATAAAGAAAGTCATAGAAAAGAGAGTGAAGTTCATCACCGATTCTTTGAAAAGAATAGATCATTTGGAGCTTTTAGACAATCTGAGAAAAATCGGCGATGCCATTTCAAACGAATTCAATCAATTGGAAAAAAGGTGAAAACTTTCATTTTTTAGTCGTTCTGAAGAAAGTTTTCCTTTGGTGATCCACTCTTTAAGAAGAGCGTTGTTTAAAGCTTTTTTGACCGGTTCATAAGTTAGTCTGTGAAAGAGAGTTGGCCCACTTTTTTTTATCGCCTGTAAATGCTCGGCTGTGGCATATCCAACGTTGTGATCAAAGCCATAGGCGTTGAGGTACTTTGAAACGTCCCTCATTATCTTGTCTCGAAAAATTTTAGCCGCTATTGAAGCCGCCGCTATTGAAGGACTTTTCGTATCACCTTTAACGATACATTTGTGAAAAAAGCTCAATCCTATTTCCAAGCCATCCACAAGTGCAAAGGCATTTATTTCAAGTCCCAAGTAAGCTCTTTCCATGGCCAATTTCGTGGCGCCGATCACGTTGTACAGATCGACTTCCGTGGGTGTTGACATTCCAAAGGATATTTGAGAGTTTAAAAGCAATTTTTCGAAGATCATTTCACGTTTTTTACGGCTCAGCTTCTTCGAATCGTTGATGCCTTCAACCCATTCATTCAATATAAGAGCTGCGGCGACCACAGGACCCGCAAGTGCTCCTCTCCCCACTTCATCTATTCCCACTACAATCCCATATTTTGATGCGTAAATGGAGTCAAAGTCTTTTTCTACCATTTTCCACCTTTCAACTTCTTGAGTTCATCGCGATATATCGCAGCTTCTTCGAATTTCCAGTCATCAGCCGCCTCATGCATTTTCTCCTCCAACACCGTTATATAATCTTCTATTTCGATCCTCTCTTTAAGAGAAAGCACTTTCTCAACATCTTCATCGATTCTTATGTATTCTGTGCTTGATTCATTTTGAAATTTCATGAAGAATTCATCCACTTCTTTTTGGATCGTTTTAGGAGTTATGCCATTTTTCTCGTTGTATTCAAGTTGTTTTCCTCTTCGACGATAAGATTCTTCCATGGCCCTTTTCATAGAATCGGTAACTCTATCTGCATACAAAAGCACCTTACCGTTGATGTTTCTCGATGCTCTTCCCATCGTTTGTACCAAAGAAGTTTCCGATCTGAGAAATCCTTCCTTATCGGCATCCAAAATTGCAACAAGCGAAACTTCAGGAAGATCAAGGCCTTCTCTCAAAAGGTTTACGCCGACAACGGCATCTATTCCACCTTTTCTGAGACGCGTAAGAACTTTCATTCTATCTATCGTATCAAGTTCCGAATGGACGTATTCAGAGCGATACCCCATTTCCACCAAATATTGACTAAGTTTTTCTGACATTTCTTTTGTAAGAGTGACTATCAAAGCTCGCTCATCCCGTGACTTAGTTTGGTGCAATTCGTCAATCAGATCATCGATTTGATTCACGCTGGATCTCACCTCTACCTTTGGATCGATCAACCCAGTTGGTCTGACGATTTGCTCGACTATCAACTCAGAGTTCTTTCTTTCATATGGACCAGGAGTAGCTGAAACAAACACGATTTGAGGCGCGCGTTTAAGAAACTCCTCAAACCTTAAAGGCCTGTTATCGTATGCGCTTGGCAAGCGAAACCCATAGTCAACTAAATTCCTTTTTCTGCTTTTATCTCCTCTATTCATGCCTGTTAACTGAGGAATTGCTATGTGAGATTCATCTACAAAGACAAGGATGTCTTTTGGAAAGTAATCCATCAGCGTCCATGGCGGTTCACCTGGCTTTTTAGCACTGAAATGTCTTGAATAATTTTCTATTCCACTACAATATCCTATGGTATCAAGCATTTCCAGATCAGAGAGTGTTCGTTGACGAAGGCGTTCCGCTTCCAAAATTTTCCCGCGTTGCTTGAATTCAGATAACCTTTCATCAAGTTCCTTTTTTATTAATTTCATGGCCTGTTTCACCTTATCACGGGAGGATGTGAATTCTTTGGCGGGATAGAGGATGATCTTGTCTAATTCTTCAACGATCTTTCGCGAAACAGGTTCGATCACTCGGATTTTTTCCACTTCGTCATCGAAAAACTCCACTCTTACAAGGTTTTCATCGTAAGACGGATGAATCTCCAAAACTTCTCCATGCAATCTGAAAGTGCCGGCTTCTACCTCGGAATCTGAACGCTTGTATTGCATGGCTGCGAGCTTTTTAAGTACATTGCGCCGATCCGAAATTTTGGAACGTTCGAATTCAAAGTTTATTTCCTTGAAATCGTTTGGATCCCCAGAAGCGTAGATACAAGAAACGCTTGCTATTACTATTACATCACGCCGAGTCGTTATCGATTTTATGGCTGAAAGACGCATCCTTTCAATTTCTTCGTTTATGTCCGCTTCCTTTTCAACATACACGTCTTTCGTGGGAAGGTACGCTTCAGGGCGGTAATAATCGTAGTAACTTACGAAAAATTCGACACGGTTCTCTGGGAAAAATCCTTTGAACTCCCTGTACAATTGGGCTGCAAGGGTCTTGTTGGGAGAAATCACCAAAACAGGTCGATTTACATTTGTTATGACATTTGCCATTGTGAACGTTTTTCCAGAACCTGTGACTCCAAGCAACGTCAAAAATCTTTTCTCATCTTTAACACCGTTGATCAGCGATGAAATGGCCTCAGGTTGGTCTCCCATTGGAGAGAACGCACTATGCAGTTTGAATTTCATATTTCATCACTTTAAACTGTACAATCTTTCTTTTTTGCTAAGGATTTTGGTTATTCTAATGCCGAAATTTTCCCCTATAACGACCACTTCGCCTTCCGCGATGGCTTTACCGTTAACCAGTATATCCACCGGCTCGCCTGTAAGTTTGTCAAGTTCTACCAAGGATCCGCTGCCCAAATCAAGCACTTGTTTCAATGTCATGGATGTTCTTCCAAGTTCAACGGACACATCAAGTGGTATATCGAGCAATGCCTCCAATTTGTTCGATGAAATTGGGGTAGCACTTTCTTCTTTTAACTCTTGAAATTCCGCCTTTTTCACAGGTTGGGAAGGTTTTAAATTCGACATTTCTTCATGAGCTGACACTTTTTCTTTTTCAACAATAAGAGGGGTTGATTCTTCTTTTTTAATTTCAGAAGGCAAGGTGTCGGTTAGAAACTTTGCAAATTTTTTTGCGAAGCTCGGTGACATAAGTTGCATCATATCGCCTTCGACTAAATTATCCACCTTCATTTTGAAACGTACTTCGACTGCTTCTTCACCTTCATATACTGGTGGGAATTCAACGTTTTTGTTTTTAAAATCCATGATTTCAACTTTTGGAGGTGTTATGTCCACTTGATCTTTTATTATTTCCGAAAGTGCTGTAGCTGCAGATCCCATCATTTGATTCATGGCTTCACCAACCGCACTGAGCTTTATCTCATCGAGATCATCTTTTACATTTTCTCCATTTCCACCCATCATTATGTCGGCAACTATCGCCACCATACGAGGCTCCAATACGAAAGCGTTGGTACCTGATAGCCCCTTAGAATAATCGACACGCACCACAACTTTTTCATTGCTGAAGATTTCTCTCACATTGGAAACGGTCGTTTCTTTCACCAATGGTGTGGTTATATCGACTTTTTTTCCAAGGAGAGTTGAAATTGCCGTTGCAGCAGAACCCATTGAGATGTTTCCAAGTTCTCCAATGGCATCTTTTTCCATTTCGCTGAGTGACAAGGCATTTTGAGGGTCATCCTTCGGCTCGGATGGATTAGCCGCTTCAAGTAGCGCGTTTATTTCCTCTTGAGAAAGCTTTTCATTGTCCATTTTTCATCTCCTCCGCAGCCTCAACGATCTCAACCGCGTTAAAGCCTTTATGTACACCAGGAACACATCTGAATTTAATTTTATCGTTCACGTAAAGATCTGCGGGCTCATCCACATGTTTGTCAAGCATTATCACGTCTCCCTCATTAAGATCCAAGAGCTCCTCAAGGTTAAGCACCGCATTTCCTATTATAACCGATAATTCTATAGTTACATCTTTAATCCGATCTTCCAGTTGTTTTCTTTCTTGGGAGGTTATTCTTTGGTTTCCCTCTTTGAAGTAAGATTCGGCATAAAGCTTTGAAGCAAAAGATTCGAGCAACGATGATGGCCAGCATAAATTCATGAATCCATCTACCTCACCGAGCCTCACATCAAAGGTGATCATAACCACCATCTCATTAGGAGGTATGATCTGAACGAATTGAGGGTTATTTTCTACCGTTGCAACTTCAGGACTGAACTCGTAAATGCCACTCCATGCTTCTTTGAGAGTTGATAAAATACGGACAAGCTCGTTCTTTGCAAGCGAAGACTCTATATCCGTTAAAGAGCGAAACTTCTGATAAATTCCACCAATTCCTCCTAACAACCTGTCTATCATTGCAAAGACGATCTTCAAATTTATCTCTATCACGGCATTGCCATGCAATTCAGAAGCCGTGAAAACGCCCAAAAAAGTTGGTGGGGTAATTGATCTTATGAATTCGTTGTACGTTATTTGATCTATAGATGCGTTTGTTATTTCGACGAACGTACGCATCCTTCCAGAGAGATAATTTGAAACCCCTCTGGCAAAATTCTCATGAACCATTTCCAGTGTCCGAAGCTGCTCTTTAGAGAACTTGCTTGGTCTGGCAAAATCGTACAATTTTATTTTCTTCTCTTCTTCCTCACTTCTCACCTCTTCCGCGGAGAGTTCACCGGTTTCAAGAGCTTGAAGAAGAGAATCTATTTCACTTTGATCCAGTACTTCTGGCAAAGGTTTTGCCTCCTTACACAGGTGCCACAGCTTTTATGTACAAGTACACTTGTAGGATACCAAGGGGTGCTTTTTCTCCGGTAAAACCTGTTATTTGATCTATCAAATCGATCATTTGCTGTTTGAGAGTCTGCAAAGCATCTGGATTTAAAATCTCACTTGGACTTTTACTTAGTAAAAGCATCTGTATTCCATCCATTATTTGCGGAGTGTTTATTCCTATTGATTGGCCACATTCTTTACTCCCTACTAAGAAAGTGAGACTGTCTATGACAAGGATTTGATTTCCACCTCTTAATGGAAAAGTGGCGTTTGAGCCAGGTCGTATCAAAACAGCCATCGTCCTTATAGCTTTGTTCGTGACATTTTGAGGGGTTGATGACTTGTTCATGTATTTCATGAGAAAATAAGTACCACCCATTGATATCATCACTGCCAATGTAATGGTTATTATCAGAGACATAAAACCGGACTTTTTCTTTTCTTTATTTTCGTTTTCAGCCATCTTATTCCCCCTGTCTTCTTACCAAAATATCAACACGCCTGTACGAGTCTCGTACGTTCAAAGTTATCTTTTTCAACTGCGAATTCAGTGCCGATGCCTCGCCGGAAAGTTGCTCGTAATTTATCTGTCCAGAGGCGTATTCTTGCCTCAAAGCCTGCAATTTTTGTTCTACCACTACGGATTTACTCTCAAGTTCTTTTTTCATTGGAACATCGGCCAATCCTATTGCCACGAAACGAGATGGATTGTACCAATAGTTTGGATCAAATTGCCCATTCATAACCTTTACAACTTCCTCGTTGGCACGGGTGTTCTTCAATTCATGTACAAAGAACCATACCACAGAAGCGGCCCTTGCAGAACTTAAATGCCATTTGGAGGGGTATATGGAATCTTTCGGCAAAGGAAGATCGGTGGTGTAACCATAAACCCACAACGGGTTAGTTGAATGTTCCACAATGGCGATTCCTATCTGTGCCAGCAACTGCTTGGCTTCTGACGTCAATTCAGCAGAATTTGGCTTAAAGAAAGCCATGTTGTGTAATTCAACCAACAAGCCTTTGTCAGTTTCTTTGATGGTTATCTTTCCCTTGTACTTTGGATTGGCACTTATATGTAAAACTTCCTGACGAACTCCAGCATTTGAAGTAACCAATGGTTCCTGACTAAGGCTTTTACCGCCCACCAACACACCTGGTGGCGTTGTTTTAAATGCCGTCTGGATGCCCACAGATACCTGCTGAAATTTCCCGGGACTAAGAGTGGACATCGCAACCAAAGCGATAAAAAAAGTCATCAACAAACTGTTCATATCGCTGAATGTAGACATCCATGCTGGACTACCGCTTTTACATTCAGGGCACTTTTTACGTGCCACCAGCGCTTTCCTCCCCCATTTCCAGTTGCGCACTTGCGTTGTACGATGTGAGCTCTTTTTCTGTTAAGAAACTCTTCAATTTCTCTTCCAAAACTCTTGGATTATCCCCTGCTTGGATTGATAATATCCCTTCAAGTACCATTCTACGATAGCGCATTTCTATTTGGGCGCGTAGTCCTAATTTTTGACCCATTGGCATAAAAATGATATATGCAAGAACGGCACCGTAAAAGGTGGTTATGAGCGCTACCGCCATGGCAGGGCCCAACGTTGATGGATCGTTCAATTGGCTCAACATTTGGATCAGACCAACAAGTGTTCCGATCATGCCAAAAGCTGGTGCAAGTGCTGTCCCAGTTTCCATCATACCTCTCTTAACGGCCATCTCTTCTTCCATCAAATCCATATCAGTTTCCAACATGGTTTTTAACAGCTCGGAGTCTATTCCATCCACGACAAGCTGAAGCCCTTTTTTCATGAACTTATCTTGAATCCCTTCTAACTCTTGTTCTAACGAGAGTAATCCTTCTCTTCTAGCTTTTTCAGAAAAAGTTACAAGTTGTCTTATGGTCTCAGACATGTTATGACCCTTGAAAAACATGGTAGAAAGCATGATGTTCATCAACTGCATCCCTTTGTCCAACGGATAAGCGGCCAATATCGATCCTAATGTGCCTCCTAACACTATCATGATGGATGGTATGTTTATATACAGCCCTAAGTTACTGCCTAATCCCATTGCCACCATCGCAAAGGCCAAGCCCAACCCCATAAGAGTAGCCAGATCCAAACTCATTCACCTTCTTCGTAAGGCAATTTGGGTATCGAAGAGAAAATTCTTCTTTTATATTCTACCACTCTTTGGATAACTTCATCAATCGATTCGCGTACAACGTACTTCTTGCCGTTGAAAAGTTTTATAACGGTGTCAGGTCTGGCTTCTATCGTTTCAATGTAATCATCATTTAGTATGAAAGTTTCGCCGTTTAAATTCGTCAGCTTTACCATTTATCTACCTCATGGAGTTTGCTTGAGGTTTACCAACTGCTGAATCATGGCATCGGATGTCGTTATGACGCGTGCATTCGCTTGAAAACTTCTTTCCGCAATTATCATATTTGTGAACTCCTGAGCCAGATCTACATTTGACATCTCCAAAGCTCCTGGTATGAAAGTTCCCCGACCAGATGTGCCAGCTTTTCCAACTTGTGGAATACCACTGTTGGAAGATTGGGCGTACAAAGAATTTCCAATTTCTTTCAATCCCGCGGGGTTGTTGAAATTGGCAAGGGATATCTTTCCCATTATATCCGTAAGGCCGTTGGAAAAAGACCCTATGATATCACCACTTTGATTTATCGCAAAAGATTGAAGGGTGCCAGACGAGTTTCCATCTTGTCCGGTTATAGCCGCTGTCGCGTTTCCCGCCAAATCCGTCAATTGGGTGAAATCTATTTTTGATTTGACATTTCCAGCTCCATCGGATGTTGTAAAGCTTACCCCTGTGGGAATTTGTGAAGTGTTTGCCTTAGTTACAGTCCCAGTCGTGGTGTTAAGTGCGAAATTTCCTAACAGTTTTCCTGACGAATCAAATTCCACAACTCCAACGTTGGAAGAAACCGCTGTTCCACTCGAATTTGTCAGTTGAATTTTAGTCCCATCCGCAAGGTGTGCATCCCAGGCCCAATCGGTTGTGGGTGAAGAACCAGAAGAGTTGGTGGCCCCAAGATTGGTGAAATCGATGTAAAGGGTGTAAGGCTTGCCAAGTGAATCGTAAATTTGAGTCGAAGTTGTGTACATCGGGTCTGTGTATGGTGCCGTCACGGCATTTGCCGTGTTGTCGGACTCGGAAAATGATATCGGTCCTGCCGATGGAAGCGTGATGGCAGTTCCACTTACCTCAGTTGTAGTGGATGAAGTTACCAATTTTCCGTCTTGTTCTATATAAAGATTCGTTGCGTTGTCTTTTACGACATTTCCGTACTGATCGATCGACATTTGACCTTCAAGAGTTCCACCGGTTGTAGTCCCTGTTGGCCCGTTTACCACTTTTGCCGTCCACTTATAATTCTTAGTGTTGGAAAATGGGTCGAAGTTATTCTTATCAAGAGCAAAAGTGAATTGAACGGTGTATGTTTTGCCATTATCACCGTTGACGGTAATGGTAACCGGTTGAACACCGGTTGTAGAGTCAAGATTGCCACCCATCTTCATGCTCTGAGTTCTTTTTGCTCCCATGGTCTCATTCGCCGCTATTTTTATATCTCCTATGGGCTGATTGGTATCCACGTGCCTACGCCCTTGAGAATCAACAGTCGACTTCCAACCCATGACTTTGTAACCTGTTCCGGATTGAACAAGTGTTCCATTTTCATCCAGAGAGAAATCTCCAGCGCGTGTGTAAAAGTTACTGGAGCCGTTGTTGACCACAAAGAAGCCGTCACCTTGAATGGCGAGATCGGTTTTTTTGCCGGTATTTTGAAAACTTCCCTGTCCCATCAACTTGTCTATCGATGCTATCTGAGTGCCAAGTCCAACTGCCATAGGGTTTACTCCACCGACGTTGCCCTGCGGGGAACGGGCAGCACGCAAAGCTTGAACCAAGGCTGTCTCAAAGGTTACACGTGACGCTTTAAAGCCCACTGTGTTGACGTTGGCTATGTTGTTGCCTATAACATCCATGTTGGTTTGTGAGCCCTGTAGTCCCGTTATTCCGCTGTAAAGCGATCTCATCATAAGTCATCACCCCTTGAAGATCTGAGTTATTTTTGATAAAGAATAATCCGTTCCGTTAACCGTGACGTAAATTTGTCCACCTTCGAACTTAACACCATTAACTATACCGCCTTTTACGCCGCTTAACTGCACGTGTGTTCCATCTCTTTGAATACCCTCCAATTGATAAGTGTAAGTGCCGTCTGGAACTTTCACACCGTTTGAATTGGTGGCTGACCAATCGTAAGTATGAGAGCCTGGTTTTAACCATCCTAAATTTTCTTCATCAACGACCTTACCTTTTGAGTTTAAAATTTTGACGTATGTCATAGATTCTTGTGGAAGGTCAAAGCTCATGGTTCCGGATTTTCCAGCTATTACATCCAAATCGTTTGACAGCACGGAAACCTTTTTCCCCATTAACGAGGCCGCTTGAAGTTGTAGAGAAGAAGAAAAGGTTTTTTCGAATTTATCAAAAGAATTTGCAAGATTCGTACTTTGCTCAAGTGCACTGAATTGTGCCATTTGAGAGACAAATTGAGTGTTGTCCATTGGCTTAAGGGGGTTTTGATTTTTAAGTTGTGTAACCAACAAATTCAAGAAAGCCTCTTTTCCGAGTTGATTGGAGCCTTTGACACTCCCCACTTGAACATTCGGGTTTATTTGATTAACAGCAAACATTTTCACACCTCCTTTTCGGAAAATTCGTTGAATTCATCTGAAAACTTTCTGCCATCTTTTTCTCTGTTTTCACCATTTTTATGATCTCCATTTTGTTTTCTTTCCTGATTGCCTTCGAACAGTTGCTGCCCGTTCAATTGAATGTTAACGAGATTGAAATTCAAATTTGAAAGTTGATTGTTCATGATAGGTATAGACGCCTTCATCAATTCAAGGGTCTTTGTCTTTTCCACATCTATCACCAAAGAAGTTTTTCCATTCGTTTCAACGATGTTGATCGTAACTTTACCAAGTTGAGGTGGATTAAGGTGAATTTCTATTTTCAAAGGTGGTTTTTGATTTTCAAGAGCTTTCGTGATGATTCGTGAGATCTGAGTTGATAAGCCTTTGGGATTTATTCGTTCTTCACTCAATTTTTGCAGCGTGCTTTTAAAATTGTGTTGAACTTCTATTCCCCTGTTTACCTGTGGTAAGTCCTTGTAAATATTCAGGCTCTTTTTTAGTTTCGTGCTCGAATTGTCGAATTTCTTGACATTTTTCACGGCCTTGATTTTATCATGTTCAAATACGTTCTGACCTTTTGTTATCTTCACCTGTACTTCATCGAAATGCCCTTTGGAATCTCCTTCTTTATTTTCCAATGTTCGTGTTTTCAAAGAGCTCGTGCTATTTGGTAACGTAGCCTTTTCAATTTTAAACGCCGTTTCGGAGCTATTTAAGGAAACATTTTTCGAATCAAAAGAACTTTCTCTTTCTTGATTTGGAGAACTTTTTTTGAATTTCTCAGAGTGATCCAAAGCTTTATCTTTCGCATCTAAATTTTTAACGGAGACATTCTGTGTGAGAATTTTCTTTTGAAAATCCTTTTTTATCTTCGGATGTACTTCTTTACCTTTTTCAATCGAAAGCTCTTCGTTGGTGCCTTCAACTTTTAATTGGGTGATTTTTCCTTTTCCGGAATCAATCGACGTTATTTTTTTTGCTTCGAATCGAGTGATTTTTTTTCTCTTTGAATCGGTCGTCGTTATGCTTTCCACATTCAAGCCTTTCGCCTTCAGAATTTTACTCGTAAGATGAACGTTTTTCTCATCTTTAGCTCTTCCACTGATAAAATCAGGTGTCCTTGTATTTGTTTTTTCAAAATGTTTATCATTTTTCTCTTTAAAATTCTTTTTACCTTCATCATGAAGTTCTTGAAATGATGGAACATCGTGGTGAATTTTTGTAGAATTTTTAGTTTCAATTTTAAGGTTTTTGAGGACAACATCTTTCGAATTATCTATGAACGCTTTAGCCTTTATGTCATCAACTTTTTTGACGTTTTTGGCCTTTTTGCCCGTAGCATTCAGATGCTTCGGAACACTTTTGAGGTTTTTCCCTTTAGAAACTTTTAAAATATTCTGTGTTCCCTTCGTCGAGAGTGATTTTTTCGATGATTTTAGCAGTTGATGATCTTTGGGTGGTTCTTTCTTTTGTACTTCTTTATGCTTAATTTGAAGGTTGTTCATCGTTGTGAGCAATTCCGATTGAAAAGGAGATGTTTTCGTTTCTTTTTTCCCCTTCACATTTTTTTTACCGTTCAAAATATCTTTGCTTTTATCTTCATGTAATTTCTTGTTTTTTTTATGAATCTTTTTACCTTTCTTCAAAGGGGAAGCAGAGAATTTATTTTCTTTTATGGAAATCAAAATATTTCCCGCTCTCATTTTCTCACCCCTGCAAGAGTGTTTATCACCGAGGATGCCAATGTTGGGTTTACCTGATCTATAGATTGCAAAACGGTGCCGGCAATTTTAGGTGAAAGTTTTGTCAACACGTCAACAAGAACGCTTACAGACAGTTTTGAATTTGCCAAAATTTGACCTATTTTCGTTGGATCGCTGTTTACTATCCACTGATTAAGGGTTTGAATGCGGTGCTCATAACTTTGTTGAACTTCCCTTTTTTTGTTGAATTCCTTCACTTTAGCTTTGAACTTGCTTTCCGAGGCCACCAGGGTAATTTGCAAAGTTTTCAGATTCCTTTCTAAATTCTCGAGCTTTATCTTTTGCGCATTTAAAGAAGCAGCTTGAGTGTTGAGAATCGCTTGAAACGATGTCAACTTCTCTTCTAAGAGTTGTTGATAAGGCACAACATTCAACGGTTTATAAGTGATTTTATTTCCCAGCAAAGGCACTTTCTTCATTATGGATGCTGCATAGCTCTTCACGTCTGAAAAGGGCCTTATTCCATAAAGGCTTAACCTGTTAGTTTCGAAGTACAGATATCCTATTAGTAATGACAAAAAAGCTATGAGTAAAAAGACAACAAAAGCGATGAAAATTCTTATGCCTTTTTTCTTTCCAGCCATGAACGTGCCTCCCCATGTAATTTTTCAATTTTGATAAGGAAATATCCTAAAAAAATACCTGCCTTAAGCAGGTATTTTGTTGAAAAGAATGTTAAGTTTACACAGAAACGTTAAAACCAGTTTTCGAGGTTGGACGTATTTCTGTACGTTTATAAGCTTCTTTCCATGTATCAAGCAATTCTTGAAGAAGGTCCCGAGTAAGTTTTAGCTTTTCGATGTCAACGTTGATGTTGCCATCTACAAGCTGCCTGTATATAAAATCGTACAAAGCTCGCAGATTTTTTGAAATCTCTCCGCCTTTTTCCATATCGAGTATTGAATTCAGATAAAAGACTATCTCTTCGGCACGAACAAGATATGAATTTCTCATTTCTGTGTTTTCTGCTTTTGAAATAGCCATGTTGATCATTTCAACGGCTCTTTCATACAACATTTGAATCAACTTTTCAGGACTTGAAGTTAAAATTGCGCTCTGTGTGTACTGATCCATCTGATGACCCTCCTTCAGAAACTCTTGAAAAAATTTTTCTGTAAATATCACAAAGATCTTCAATTCTTTTCCTTACTTCATCGCTTTTACCCAAAGCGGTAAAGGAATTTATCTCTTCAAACATCTCAACTATTTTCTTTGACTCTTCATCTGTCTTCGCCTTTCTGCCAGAAGAATGTATTGAAAATATTGCATTTTCCATGATCTCAAATCCGCTTGACGCCTTTGAAAGCACGCTGAAAACGCGATCGCCTTCCATATTTTGAATATTCAACCAATCCAAGAATTCAATCGCACTTTTCGCAATTTTGAATATACTCTTATCTAAGGTTATGAATTCTATTTCAACGTTTTGGCCATCTAAAACGTAGATCTCCGAAATTTGCGGAATTTGAACTTCTTTACCGTTTATTTTAACGGATTCAAGCACTTCACCATCATCGTAAGCTTCGCCGACTATATCGGTTAATTGAACTTTTCCCGCGTACTTACGAGATCTTACTCCGTTTACTTTGACATCTATCATCTTCTCAAGCCTCCACCATAATATTCGGCATGTTATGGAAAAACTTGAGGATATTCAACGAATGTTTTCTTTTTAGAAGTTAACATTTATCCCTCACTATTGGCATGCTCATACATCTAGGTCCCCCACGACCACGAGAAAGCTCACTGGATGGCATTTCTATGACCTCCACACCGGTTTTCCTTATCAATGAATTCGTTACATAATTACGTGAATAAGCTATTACGGTTCCAGGTGAGATACAGAGCGTGTTTGAACCATCACTCCATTGTTCGCGATCTTGATCTACCAAATCATCACCACCGCATTTTATCACCTTCACGGCAGGCAATTTCAAATATTTTTTCAGAACATCTTTAAGATCGCCCTCTTCTGAGGTAACGCTGATGCCACTTTTGGAAGGCCTAAGAGAAAAGAATTTTATCAGTCCATTCAATTTAGGATGTACCACGAATTTATCGTAATCCACCATCGTAAAAACGGTGTCTAAATGCATAAAAGCTCTACTGGATGGTATTTCAAAAACGAGAACGGTCTCAAAAGGCTCTTTGGATTCGAATATTCTTTTCGAAAGAATTTCAACTGCTTCTGGCTCTGTACGTTGGGAAACTCCTATGGCAATAACTTTGGGGCTTAAAATCTCCACATCTCCTCCTTCTATGAAAAACGGATCATCCAAGTTGTAATATCTTGGAATGTTAACTTTTTTGAATTCCGGGTGATATCTATAAACGTAATCCATCAGCAGTGCTTCCCTTCTCCTAATACTTGTGGACATCATGTTCACTGAAATACCTTTACCTATCGTTACCACCGGATCACGTTGAAAATAAAGGTTGGCCATAGGTTTTATGAAAAAAGGAAATTCTTTTCTGACGTGCATGGCAAGTGTGTTACATTTCATACTTATCTCCGTTGATCTGATGCCGCTTACGATTTTTTCGATCATCATGTCAACTGGCAAAGAGAAGAGATGCTCTTTAATGGAATTGGCAAGCTCTTTACTTGTGATGCTGTTGAATTTCAAAACATCATCCAAGAACTTGTCCACAAGCTCCACGCCTCGAGATAAGGTTTCTTTCAACAGCTCTTCCACATAAAGCACTTTGATCTTATGATTTTTAAGTATAGAGGCTAACACGTCATGTTCGCTTTGTGCAACTTTCAAGTACGGGATATCGTCGAATAGAAGATCCTGTAAACGGCTTGGAGTTAAATTTTCCAATTCTTTTCCAGGTCTATGCAAAAGGACGACCCTCAGGTTTCCTATCTCGCTGTAAACAAACGGTTTTATCATTTTGCTCCCTCCATTTTTTGAATTCAATTTCCGACAAGAATTATAAAATCAGTTTTGCCAATATCATAGTATCTGTTGACCGCGGCAATTTGTTCTATATCGTAATAGATTTCTAAGTTATTTTTTTCGTTCAAACTCAAGAATTTGAACCTTCTATGTGGATAAAAGGAATTTAAGATTTTCTTCATTTCTTCGTCTTTCCATAATTCGTTTTTTATTTCTAAAACCACATTTTCTCCAAGTAAAGAGTAGGAGCATATCATCGGCACAACACGAAAGTCATATCCTTTTTTAGACCATTTATTCCAAGTGGTGTAAGAAAAGGTGGTTGAAAGAAGATCGGAATTGTTGATCAAAGTAAACCTGACTGATGTGCGCTTTTGCAAAAATGTGCAATTTTGTAATTCTATTGACAGATCGCTTAACTTAGTCTTATCCGTTTTTATAACTCCATTGGAATTCGCGACTGGGTAAGAAAGTAAGAAAATTTTTGGTCTCTTTTTGAAAAACTTCGTCATTCTTAAAAACTTCGATATCTCTATGGAAGTGTTGAAATTCTGTGAAAAAAGCGGGTAAAGCCCCAGCACACTTAGCACATCCCGTTCTCCAATTGTACTTATCAAGTTTTCCACTCGGTAAGCCTTTTCACTTTCGAAAGAAGAGTATTCAACGTCTTGATTTTTGATGTTCTTTTTTGTCGGTTTCTGGTTCAATTTGTTTATAAATTCATTTGCTTTCGTTCCGCTGAATATGAAGAAATCAGTGAAGTTTATCTTCAAAATGCTTGAGAAAGACTTTTCAATGCCTTCAACGCCATTTTTGGCGTAGATGGAATTCAAATGTTCGCCGTTTATGCTCAAATTGTTTGGAATATCGAATATAACAATGTTTTTTGTCGTGAAATCCATGCCAACTATGTAGAATCGAAGAGGAGAGTTTGAGCTGTTCACCATGATGGAAAGCACGTAGGCCTTTGAATTCGGATACTGTTCTGAAAGACTGTTGAAGCCTATTTCAAAAAAAGGATATAAGGTCATGGAAGCGATCAAAATGGAAATGGCTGTGGAAATGACGCTTAACGATACGAGCATGTATTTCATGATGATAATCCTTTCAGGTAATTCCATGTTTGGACTGTTTTTTCAAGTATCAACAGATCGTGAATCAAAGCGTAAGCAATTTTATTTTTTATCACGGCATCATACCCAGTATCTAAAGATTTACAGGCGATTTCCCTTAATTTTTTGACACCATCGAACTTTCTTCCATGCTCTGTAGTGTCCAAAACAACAAGTGCTTTAACGATCTTCGAATTAGTTGGTATTCCTGAGGTATGATAGGATATGGCATCCAATATTTCCGCATCATCTACGCTAAAACGCCTTTTTATGTACTCACTTGCTATCTTGCCATGTAATAACAAAGGAAGATATCTTTCTTCTTTTGTTATTTGTAATTTCCAAACGCTGGCAATTTTTAAAAGCTTGTCCGGATTTGTATCGCGAAAAAGATCGTGGGCACAAGTTGCCAAGATGATCTTCGATTCATCCAAATTGTGGATTCTGGACAGTTTTTTCCCGTCTTCTTCCATTCTTTCCATGTGAGCCGCCCTTTGGCGACTCACCATGAATGGCCTGATTTTTCTTAAATATTCAATAACTTGTTTGTACACTGTAGTTGAAAGTCCCCTCCCAGCGTGCCTTTGCATTGAAATGAAAGCGTACTTCGTGTGATGAAATTCGTTCCATGTTGGCTCCGCTAACTTGGACATATGATCCGTCTGGAACGTACTCATAAATCCAGACTCCTTGTTTTTTGTTAGACAAATTACGTATTGTAACCTGATATTTGTAGAGATAGACGTTCTTTGCAATTAAAGAACGTTGTATTCTGACATTTTTAGCCTCAACATCGAAGTTTTTTCCATAAGAAACTTCAAGTGTTGCCGAGGCTGGACTGCTAACGATGTTCGACTCTCCAATGAAGTACTTCACACCATTTGACTTTTCGTACAAGCTCACAACACCTTGAGGCACCGGAAAATCATGCTGTATCTTTGCAACGAGATTGACCTCTTCAAAATTGCTGTTGGGGTCGTACGATACATTCAACTTTTCAATTTCAACTTTTTTTGAGAATAAAGAAATAGAGGTGTTGGAATTGCTTTTTAAAGATTTAACGCTCCCAAAATCGTAAACTTTGTACCCACTCATATTTTCAGCCTGGTTTAATGGCGTGAATACATCAGGTGCCGCATTTAGAGCTATGGTTTTTGAATACTCTGCTTTCCTTTTCATTTCGATGTTTGGTTTCCCAGCCACAAATGCGAGGTTGAAATTCTTGAAGCTCATGTCAGTTTTGTTCCATAACACGATGTGCCCATTCAACCTTGATGTATCGAGATCTAGATCGTAAACAGCCTTCCATCCTACATTTGAGGTGAGATATTGGTACGTGATATCCGTTGCATTTGTGGAAACTACGAAATAATTTTTTGAATCCAGAGGGGGAAGTGAAGGGAAAATGTACTCCCCTGCTGGAGAGAAAAAAACTTTTCCGCTTTGTGGTTCTTGAAAAATCACCGGTTCAACTGAAATTAACCTAACGGTTTTGAGTGTACCATCTTCAAATTTGAATTCGATGCTTTTTCCGAGATAAGATTTCAAAATCTCATTCAAAGAATATTTTTCACCTTGATGAAACTTGTACCAGTTAAAGGGCATTGAGATAGTGAGAGAATCCTTTACAACATCATTTGTCGTTGGAATTATCAGAAAATCGTTGGATCTTTGAAAAAGGTTGGATTGTATCAGTGCGAAATTAGAGTACACGACAAGAGAAGTTGATGCTATGACGCTTACACTTAAAAAAATTGCAAGTAAAGCAAGGATCGTTGAAAATTTTCTCATGTAGATCATCTCCTTCACTTTTTCATTTTTTCCAGTATCAACACTTCATAAGGTTGGAGCTTGAGTGCGATAGGTTTACTTTTCGAGCTCCAAATTGAATCATTCACCAAGTCCCTGAACTTTCCTGAAAGTCGTGTTTGTACATTCTCGAGTTTTTTCCCACCGTTGATGAAAATGTACACATCTTGATTTTTGTAAGAACGTTCAAATCCGAAAAGTTGATCCCGTGCCAAAAAAGGGACGTAATTTCCAACTTTTATCGCAGGTGTCTCATTTCTGATCTTTATGAGCGTTTTGTACCAGCTGTGAAGTTCAAAATTCCACTTGCGTTTATTCCACACCATGCATCTCCTGTTGAGTGGATCTCTACCTCCAGTCATTCCGTTTTCATCTCCATAGTATACCATTGGAGCTCCTATGAAAGTCATTTGAAGACCCACCAACGCCTTCATTTTTTGAACGTTATTCTTCAAAGCAGTCAAAGCTCGAATGGTATCATGGCTATCTATCAAATTCCAAAGAGAATTCCACAACTGAGGAGGATAAGAGCTTAGATAAGCGTTCGTACTGTTCAAGAACGCCTGTGCTCCAGCTCCGTAAACGATATAAGAGTAAGCCGCATCTTTAAAAAGATAATTCATTGTGGAATTGAATGCTCCCTCGTTGAACCAATTGGACGCATTTGTCCATATCTCTGCAACATCCAAGGAGTTTGGTTTACATTTGTGAATCCATCCATACAGTTTTATTAGGAAAGAATTTGAAATGGTATTCGCCGAATCTATCCTCCAACCGTCTATTCCCTTCGACGTCCAATAGTCAACAACCTGTTTCAAGTACTTTTGGACACTTGGATCGTTCGTGTTCAATTTTGGGAGGCTTGGGTAATTTTGAAATGTTGCGTAGTCACCAGATTCAATCCTAACTGGGAAATGTTTCACGAAATACCAATTAACGTATTTGGATTTTTTTTGATTTTTAAGAAGATCTTGAAATGCGGAAAAAGATGTGCCAGTATGGTTAAAAACTCCATCTATGATCCATCTTATGTTGTTCGAGTGCAAGATCTCGATTAAATTTTGAAATGTTTTCAGCGTCCCAAAGTGTCGATCTATTTTCATGTAATCACGTGTGTTGTATTTGTGATTCGACGGTGAATCGAAGATCGGAGTTGTGTACAAAACACCAATCCCCAGATCTTTTAAGTATCCGATCTTATCGATGATACCTTGAAGGTCACCACCAAAGAAATTATCGTACGTTGGAGTTCCTCCCCATCTCATGGTGTAAGATGGATCGTTTGAAATATCACCGTTGAAGAATCTGTCTGGAAATATTTCATAAACAACGGCTCCATCGGCCCAGTCGGGGTCTTTGAGTATGGAAACTGTTGGAGTTGAAAAATCAAAAGTGAAAGGTCTTGAAGATGTCGCAACTCCGTCTTTTCCCATGTAGACTTTTGTATTTCCATCTTCAAGTACAAACTCGTAAAGGAACTCTTTTTTCGACGGATGAAAAATTATTTTATAGCGATCGGTGTATCTATTCAATTTTACGCGTGTCATGGGATAGAGTTTATCATCGGCTTTGAAGTTCACGAACTGTACATCATCTTTCAAAGTGTCAATCGCGAAGTAAATGGTATTTGTGGAAGCCGGATTCAAATATACGCGTGAGTGCTCGTTGAATACAACGTAGTTCTTATGGATGATCCCATCGCCTACCACACCTTTTGGAAGGGAAAAAGTTCCCACGGTGAGTACGGAATAAAACCCTCCTTTACCATTTGACTTACGCTTTGGGTTACGAGGATCGGCCACGATTTTCCCATTTACAACGAAGTTGTAAAGATAAACACCATCTGGTATTTCAATTTGGATCGTCCAAACAGTGCCAAAAGCGCGTTTCATCTTTCCCATAGCTGGAGACCAGTTGTTAAAATTTCCGATGACGGCAACGGATTTCACGTTTTCAGTTGCCTGATAGGCAAAAAAAACCTTTCTTGCAATTGAAAGGGATGTCATCATCATGGATATGAAGAAGAATGCAATTACAATTCTTTTCACTCTCTCAAATCTCTTCTCAGATCAAACGCTCCCGGGAGCAAATTTTCGACACTCGTTAATTTTATTTTCCCATTAAGGTTTGAAAGTACCACTTCAAAATTACCGAATTCTGACATGACCTGCCTACAGGCTCCACATGGAGAAACCACGCCTTTGGTATCTGCAACGATTGCCAATCTTTTGAATTCTCTTTCACCTTCACTAACCGCTTTGAACATCGCGATCCTTTCGGCGCACATACTCAGACCAAAGGAGGAATTTTCCACATTTGCGCCGGTGTAAATTTTCCCACTTTTTGTCTCCAAAGCAGCTCCAACTTTGAACTTCGAATAAGGTGCATAAGCATTTTTTCTTGCCTCTTGGGCTGTTTTTACAAGATCAATTATTTCCATTTTCTCCCATTCCCTTCTTCAATTTAAGTTCTATTTTAAGGATCTGCTTCTTGTTGGATTCTAAAACCCTTGCCATGAATTGTTCTGTGTCAACGGATTCTCCCGCCTTTGGAACACGTTCGAAAACTTTTAGAAGATACCCACCTATGGTTTCGAATTCACTTTCTGGAAATTCAATTCCAACTTCACGCTCTATATCGTTTAGAGGAGTAAGACCACTTAAGATGTAGGTGCTATGATCTTTTTTGAAAATAAGAGTTTCTTCTCCCTCAATATCAAACTCATCAAAAATCTCCCCGGTCATCTCTTCCAAAACATCTTCAAGCGTTACAAGCCCAGCAGTTCCACCATATTCATCGACAACTACGGCAATGTGGACTTTAATGTGACGCATCTCTTGCAAAAGATCATCGATTTTCTTCGTTTCTGGCACAAAATACGGATCCCTTACAACATTTTTAACCTTGATCGATTCAAGGGATGGGGAATCGGAGTTCAATGCTGACAACACATCCTTGGCATAACATATACCTATGATCTGATCCATGGTCTTGATGTACACAGGAAGTCTTGAAAATTTTGATTCATCAAATACTTTTACAGCCTCTAAAAGATTCTTGTTCGATTGAATTCCCACGATCTCGACCCTTGGCACCATTATCTCTCTCACATAGGTATCTTTCAGCGCCAAAGCTCCCTTAACGAGAGTGCTTTCTTGTTCTTCTATAATACCTTGATTCTTTCCCATTTCTATGGTGAACAATATCTCATCGTGCGAGATAAAAGGCTCGATATTCTGCCTACCGGCAAATATTCTGATCAAAAAAGCCGAAAAAGCTGTGAAACTCCATGTGATAGGCCTTAATGTGAAATCTAAGACCTTAATTATCGGAAAGGAAATGCTGAAGAACTTAGGTGCACTCCCACGTGCGTATATCTTGGGCGTGATCTCTCCAAATACAACGACAAGCACGGTGACTACTATCGTCACCAGCGCGATCAGTTTGGAGCTTGAAGTTCCTTTGGGTAAAAGCTGAAATGCGAGAACAGTTGCTAAGGATGACAGAAAAACGTTAACAACGTTGTTCATTATGAGTATAACGGTCAAATATCTATTCGAGCTTTTCAGATTCTCGTCTAAATCAGAAGAATCTATATCCAATGCATCCATTAGTTTTTTACGGCTAATGCTCATCATAGCAGTTTCGGAAGCGGAAAAAAATGCGGAAAGGAATAAAAATATCACTAAAGAAATAAGCTCCAAAAGAACGTTAAGGTTACTTAGCGGATCAACGTCCAATTTTTAAATTGCCTCCTTTTTCTTCAATGATCATAAGGATGACCAGAGAAGATTTTTATAGCACGGTACAGTTGTTCTGTGAATATCATCAGTGTTATCGAGTGCGTAAATGTCATTTTGGATAACGAAAGGGAAAAATCCGCACTTCTCTTCACTTCATTAGAAACTCCGAATACCCCACCCACCACAAAAGTTAGATCTCGCCCACTGTCAATATGCTTTCCTAAGAAATTTGAAAAGTCGTACGTGTCAAGTTCCTTACCCTCAACGTCCAACAAAATGTACTTCTCATTTCCAACGCACTTTAACAATCTTCGCGATTCTTCTTCAACACATCTAATTTTATCTTTGAAATGAGAAGCTGACAAATTCACAACTTCTATTTTGTAAAACCTTTTGCATCTTTTTACATACTCATCGAAAGCTGCTTTGGCAAATGAGTTTTTGATCTTAGCCGGGTATATTATCTTTATTTTCAAAGACTTTTCTCCCGTTCTTTAAAACCATTCTGATATGTTCATTTGTTGGCATGTAAGGTAAATATTCCAAGCTCGGCGCATCTAAAACCACGATGTCGGCTTGTTTGCCCGCTTCTATTGTTCCCACGCTTTTACTTATTCCCAAAACATGTGCAGCGTTTAAAGTATGCGCGATAAGTGCCTCATCTGGGCTCATGCCAAGATGATTAACGGCAAGGTGAAGCGTAAAAAACGGTGAATAAAAGGTGTTAGAGCCCGGATTGAAATCTGAGCCGAGAGCAACCCTAACCCCACCATCTATCAGTTTGCGAGCTGGAGCATATGCGGTTTTTAAATAAAAGCTCGTTGCCGGCATTAAAACTGCCGTGGTTTTATTCTTGGAAAGTATTGGAATTTCTTCATCTTTTATCTTTATGATGTGATCCACACTTACAGCTCCCAATTCCGATGCTTTAACGGCAAATCCATTGGAAGAAAGTTCTTCCGCATGTGCTCTTAACTTGAATCCCATCTCTTTGGCACGTTTAAAAAGTTCCGTGGAGAATTCAACTGAAAAAGCTCCTTCATCGCAAAAAACGTCCACGAATTGTGAAAGGGATTCATTTTTGATCTCCTTCAGCATCGTTGTAAGCTCTTGAAGGTATTTATTTTCTCCCTGTTTTGGCACTGCATGAGCCCCTAAAAAAGTCGGTATCAAAGTTTGTGAAACGATTTTGGATAATTCTTTTATAGCTCTAAGCTGTTTCAACTCATTTTCAAGATCGAGTCCATATCCACTCTTGCATTCAAAAGATGTCACCCCTGATTTGAGAAGCCATCGCGCATATTTGTAATTTTCTTCTACAAGTTCTTTCCTTGAGGAAGATCTTATCTTTTCAACTGTGGAATAAATCCCACCGCCATTTTTCAATATTTCGACGTAGCTTTTTCCATAAGCACGCAGGACGAATTCTTTTGAACGTTCACCAACAAATGGAATATGTGTATGAGGATCGATGAACCCTGGGATCGCGATCATCCCGTTTCCATTTATCACCAGCTTTGCACCTTGACACTCCCCAACCGAAATGATCTTATCATTTTTGATGGTGATACACCCTTCGAGGTGATGAAGCCGTGATTCATATTCACGATCTTCAAACGGTGTGATTATTCGTAAGTTCGAAATCTCAAGATCTGCTGATTTCGTCAAGGAGTCTATTCTCGATCACCCTTTCTTCCTTCAAATCATCCACTCCCATATAAAACTTCACGGTTTTGACGAGTGCATCCATTGGAACCATCCCAATTATTTCTGAACCAACTACTGGAACGCCGTATCTTTCGGCTTCCCTTTTGATGGTTTCAAAGACTCTAAAAAGTGGGGTTTTCTTGTAGTCAGTCATGTTCATCGAAACTTGTACTATGCCTTTTTCCCTTAAATTCACTCCCATTGCTTTGACGAATCTGTATCCTCCAGAAGAGTATCGCACGGCACGGGCGATCTTATTTGCAACGTCAACATTTTTCGTTCCCAAATTCACGTTGAATGCGATAAGGTATTCCCTTGCGCCAATCGCAACGACACCAGCACTCGGATGAACTTCATCGGGGCCAAAATCCGGTTTCCATTTTGGAAGTGTTATTTTCTCGAAAAAGCCTTCGAATTGCCCTTTTCTTATCTTTGAAAGGTTTGAACGCTCTGAAGACGTTGCGGACTTTTCGTAAAGGTAAACGGGGATTTTCAATTCTTCTCCAACGCGTTTCCCGACCTTTTTGGACAATTCCACACACTCTTCCAAAGTGGCATTTTTTATTGGAACAAATGGTATTACATCCACTGCGCCCATGCGCGGATGTGCGCCTGTATGATGGCGAAGATCTATAAGTTCTACAGCTTTTTTCGACATTTTGAAAATTGCTTCGGAAACCGCATCTGGATCTCCGACTACCGTGACAACCGAGCGGTTATGATCATGATCCATCGACCAATCAAAAACCAACACGTTCTCAGTTTCTTCCGCTTGACTAACTATTTTTCTTACAACTTCTTCACGTCTTCCCTCACTGAAATTCGGTACGGATTCTATTATCTTCTTCAAGAGAATCGCCTCCTATCTTCGAACGCTTGTCTTTGCCTTTTCAATTACAACATATCTATGAGGCTCTGTTCCAACAGAATACGAGTGCACATTTCTATGGTGTGAAAGCACTTCATGAACGATCTTTCTTTCATGGCTACTCATTGGTTCCAAAGAGATTCTTCTAGAACCTTTTTTTATTTTCTCAATCGCATTTTCTGCCATATTTCGTATGAACTCTTCTTTTCTTTCCTTGTAATTGTTGACATCGACGAATACAGAAATGTGGTGATCGTTTTGCTTGTTCAGATAAACCAACAAAAGATGCTCTACGGCGTTTAAAGTATGGCCATGTTTTCCAATGAGCTCAGACAAAGAATCCTCGCTGCTTATCCTCACACCGTATGTCGTCATGGGCCTGTTCACTTCAACTTCGACTTTGGAGTTGACCATGTAGAAATCCAGCAATCTAAAAACGAACTTTTTTATGAGGTTTACGTTGTACTCATCATTCAGTTTGATTTTCACAATGGCATTTTTTGCACCTATTCCTAAAAAGCCACGCGATGGCTCTTGAACTACCTCATAATCTATTTCCTCTTCTAAAACTTCCAATTCATTTATGGCCTTCTTTACACAATCATCTACGCTTTTGGCTTCGTACGTTTCTCCCATAAATTACCTCCTGGAGTATTTTCTCTTGGGATTCATCCCGAACAGCTCTCTGATGGTTATGCCCCGTATATGATACATTTTGGCTACGACATATGTTGTTACGAGTTGCATGGCAGAGAAGGTCGTGTAATACAAGAAAAGTCCGACAGGAAATCCCATGAAGAAAAATTCCATCACACTGAACATCAAGATACTTTGCCATGCCTGTTTCGCGTTGGTGCTTGTCCATAAGGTGGACCATGCGGTTAGAAGAACTATTGAAAGGATCAAAATCCAATTTGGGCCTATTCCTCCTACTGAAAGGTCGCTCCAAATCAAAAATTGTCCGTTGTAGGCAAAAGCTTCTTTGGAATAGATTATCACATAGTATAAAAGAAAGAGCACTGGAAGTTGCACCAGGGAAAGCAGACATCCACTTGTTGGATTCACACCTTCAGATTTGTAAACTTTCATCAATTCTTCTTGTTGTTTTTTGGGATCTTTGAACTTCTTTTGCACCTCTTTAACTTTGGGCTGGATCTTTCTCATCTGCACCATTGATTTCATTTGCACATGTGACAATGGATATATAGACAGTCTCACCAGCACGGCAAATATTATTATCGCCCAACCGTAATTTCCACTCCAAGAGTAAATCCAATTGAGTATTCTTACGAAAAGGTACAAAAACCATCCATACCATGGCTCCGAGCCCGGATATTCTTTTAGGATTCTTGTGATAACGCTTTCATATTGAGAAAAAATTGCGAAGATTTCGGAATTTTTTACAGGACCAAGATAGACTACCCCTTTTAAATTTGTGGTGAAAGATGACGCACCATTCCCGTTGAATTTTCCATTTGAAGTTGCAATACCTATGTTTTTATAGCCTGATGAATAAGTTGTAAAGAGTTTTCCGTTGTCGTTTACACGATTGTATGCTGACATCAGCGTTGGGAAATTCAATTTCATTTTTAAATTTTTTGGTCCGGTAACGGAAACTTCAATTTTGTAGTCAGGTCCATTTACAAAGGTGATCGTCTTCTTTATCTTCTCTCCCTTGTAAGTGTAAAAAAAACTCGCACGTACATTCGATGTTGTTTCAAAATGCCCCTTTTTCCCACCGTTAACAGACCAACCCGTGGGAATCAATTTTGTATCAGAAGCGTACAAGTCGAAGCCATCGCCGCCGTATATCCAGAAAAGCTGATTGTTTTTGAAGATCAAGCGTCCTTTCCTTAAAAGACCTTTTTTTAAATTCATATCGTATGTGTATATTTTGGTTGAGACTCTTAAATTAGTCGATGTAACGGTAACATCCACCTTTGGCAAAGCAAAAATCACCGTTCCCAACAGTAAAAACAATATCACGATGCCTGCAAGCTTTTTAGTCACGCCTATTTCCTCCTAATTGTGAATTCTAATGGCACGGGATCGTCTCCGCCTTTGTTGAAAGGGTTACATCTAAGAATTCTCCACATAGACAAAAGGAGGCCTCTCCAGATCCCGAAACGTTCGAGGGCCCCTATTGCATATGTAGAGCAAGTTGGAGTAAATCTACACGAAGGTGGTTTCAATGGAGAAATGTATTTCTGATAGAAACGGATGAACTTTATTAAAATGCTTTTAATTTTCACCGAGATTCCCCTCTAAAGGAATATCCTCTTTCTCTTTTTTGAATTGAACCATACTCTCTCTTATCAGGAGTTCAAGCGATTTCGAAAAAGTTTCAAAATGCAAACGATCGAATTCAGCTTTTAATTCTTTCCTCGGTAAGATCAACATAACGATATTTTCTTCAATCGCCATTTTCCTAAAGGTTTCCCGTACATATCTTTTGAATCTGTTTCTCACATGTGCTTTTCCAAATCTTTTAGATGCAACTATACCAATTTTAGCACGTCCATTGAAGTTTTCAACATATCTGACAACGAACCACTCATTCGTTACAACCCTTCCATCGCAAAAAATTCTTTGAAATTCTTTTGTCTTTGTCAATCGTTTCTCGCGTCCAAAAGACTCTCTCACACCGTGATTCTTTTTCTCCCCGAACTTCTCCTGTTGTTCACAATTCTCCTGCCCGATTTAGTTTTCATTCTTGCTCGAAACCCATGTGTCCTTGCTCTTTTGAGCCTTTTTGGTTGATAAGTTCTTTTCACTGTTAGCGCACCTCCTGAAGATCGCGTATGTTAGCATACAAATTGAATTATATCATTCTCTGCAAAAAAACTCAACATGTGTAACTTGCTTTGCCATGCAAATTCGAGCGTCAAAGTTTCTAAAAATTGTGTATATGTCAAGCGCAGTTAAAGGTGATATAATTACTATACTACGTCGGTGTGTGCCATGTGAAGATGGAGGCGTTGGAAATGTTGAAGGTTTATGCTGGACCCACTTTAATTTCAAAGGAGTTTTTGAATTTCGATTTTGGCATAACTTTCGATCAGGCTATGCCCTCTTCCGGATTATGGTTTAGATTTTCGGAAAGAGGAGTTTCCCTGTGTGATTCGCTTTTTGAAATGGGGAAAAGAAAATGGCGAGTTCCTATAGAAATCAGCGAGACGATTTTTGAAGTCAAAGGAATAAGAGCTGCACTTTTATACAACAGAGAGTTGAGAATGAAAGAGCTTCTCGAAAAACTTACCCGAAATCGCATAGAACTCGTATTGGGATATCTCAAGACAAGCGAATACAACCCGTATGCCTTAATGGCAAGTGGATGGGGGTGTTCTCAAACGACAGGAATCCCAACGCTGTTAGTGAATTTTATAGGTGATATGACAGGGTACTCTCTATTTTCCAAGATGACCGGATTTAGCGATGGCGTTCGAATATTATTTGAAAGATACTCTTTGATGAATTTATCTTTAAAAAGTGGCATCTTTCAAAATGAAAAGGCAAAAAGAGATAAAGGAATTGAAGATGATTGATAAACTAAGAAGTTTTTTTTCTTCTTTCGTGTTCATCAAGAGAACCCGTTTTCAATCATTTTCGTATGTAAAAAAGACACCATATCCTGAAAAGCTTTCAAGAGTGGCCGCAGTGCAAGTGAAATTTCAGATTTTCAAGAGTGTTAAAGAGTTTCACAATGGGATTCTGAATATCGTCAGAAAAGCGAAAGATAAAGGTGCGCAACTAATTTGTTTCCCTGAAAGGATGAATTTAGAACTCCAGCCAATACCTTATAACATGATGAGCGATTCTCAAAGGCTGAAGATTTCAAATATGTACTCCAAAGTTTTTAAAGATATAGTCGTTAATGAGGGCGTTTACATTTCTGAAGCGCAGAGATTGGATGGAAAAAGTGTAAGAACGTTATGGACACCTGAAGGAAGTGATCTAAGTGAAGAAAAGGTGATGTCATGTGTGGGGAAAAAAGTTGCTTTTTTCGATTCAAAAAGCAAATCAAAAGAAGGCGTTCAGTTGGTCATCAATCCAAGATGGGCGCATGTATGGATAAATGATTACGGATCGTTTAAGGGCGCATGGCTTTTATCGCAACAAAAGTACGTTTTTTCTGTTGAAAGTTACATGGTTGGAGATTTCTCTGGCATGCGGCTTGTTGGAAAGAGTGGGATATACGCCCCGATAGAGATTACAGATTCTCGAAATGGAATACTGGCATTTTCAAAAAGCGAAACGCAGGGTGACGTGATCATCGCCGATCTGAATTTCGAAAGATTGGAAAAATTCGTAAAAACACTTGAAAACAAAGGTTATGATCGTTTGTTGTTGAAGAAGTCCAGGAGGTGAAACGATGTTAAAAGAACGATTTGAATACCAGAAATTGTCTGAATTCGAATTGGAAAGAATGAAAGAATTAGGAAGATTGTGTAGAGGAGACATACTCAAGATGACCACCGTTGCGAAATCCGGTCATCCTGGTGGATCTATGAGCTCTATCGATATGTATCTTACAGTTTTTGCGAATGCAGCTGTAGACCCAAAAGATCCGTGGAATCCTAACAGAGATCGTATCATCGTCAGCCATGGTCACACGTCTCCTGGAGTTTACTCAATCCTTGCAAGGCTGGGATTTTTGAACTTAGACGATGTCCTAACTGGTTTTAGATATGCCAACTCTCCTTTTGAAGGCCACGTTACCCGTGGGATTCCTGGAGTGGAATGGTCAACTGGTAACCTTGGACAAGGCTTAAGCGCTGCGTGTGGTATGGCATTGGCCTCAAAGATCACCAATATGGATTACCATGTTTTTGCGCTCATGAGCGATGCCGAGCAGGCTAAAGGACAGGTTGCTGAGGCAAGACGATTTGCTAAAAAATATGGGCTTTCCAACATCACGGTTGTCATAGATTACAACGATGCTCAGATAAGCGGACATATGAGAAATGTTATGTTCGTAGACATAAAAAGAGAATACGAAGCAGCTGGATGGAGAGTCCTTGAAACAGATGGTCATGATTATGAGCAGTTGTACGGCTCCATTAGGTATGCACTTGAAAATGATGATGTCCCCACTGCAATTCTTGCAAGAACTGTGATGGGAAAAGGTGTTTCCTTCATGGAGGACGATGTTTCTTATCATGGCAAAGCACTTTCTCTGGAAGAATGTGATAGGGCTTTAAAAGAACTCGGTGTTGGAGATGATGTGGAAAAGTACGTAAAAAGAAGGAAAATTTTTGACAAGCCTCACTTTGATATGAGTGAGTACGAAATAAAGATCGATACCGGCGAGTCGAGGATGTATGAAGAAGGACAACGTGTTGCAAATAGAGATGCTTTTGGGAGAGCTTTGGCGGATATAAGCTATTTCAACCTGAAGGTGAAGGGAAATACTCCTATGGCGGTTCTGGATTGTGACCTAAAGCCTTCCACGAAAACCAACATGGCGGAACGTGTTTCGCCGGATAGATTCTATCAGGTGGGAGTGCAAGAGCATAATGCAGCCACGATTGCGGGAGCGTTATCTTCTCAAGGAGTCATAACGTTTTTCAGCGATTTCGGCGTCTTTGGGATTGATGAGACTTATAACCAGCAAAGATTGAACGACTTGAACTATACCAATTTAAAGTTGGTGGTAACCCACGTCGGAACGGATGTTGGAGAAGATGGCAAGACTCATCATTGCGTCGATTACACTGGTGTTTTGAGAAACCTATATCACTTTGAACTCGTGGTTCCGCAAGATGCCAATCAAACAGATAGGGTCGTTAGACATGTTGCAAAAGTGTATGGGAATTACGCAATAGCCGTTGGCAGATCTAAAATACATATCATAACGAAACGTTCTGGAGAGCCTTTTTTTGGTGAAGGATACGAGTTTGTATACGGTGAATGCGATCTTTTTAGAGAAGGTGATGGTATAACGATCTTCTCATATGGTCAGACTTCACATATTGCTGTAGAAGCGGCCGATGAACTGTCAAAAGAGGGCATTCACGTGAGTGTGATAGGTGTTCCATGTCCCTTTGATATGGCCAAATGGGTGGGAAATTACATTTCAGGAAAACATGTGATCACCTTTGAAGATCACAACGTTCATACGGGCTTAGCATCGGTGTTGTCTGAATTCATGACGGATAATGGCGTTTATCCCAAAACATTCACCAAAATCGGTTTAACAGATTACACCAAGTCTGGGACTGCGGAAATGCTTTACAAAATGGAGGGCTTAGATGTGAATTCTCTTAAAGAGAAAATTCGCAAGGTTTCCGTCCTGTGAAGATCCTTTTACATATCTGTTGTGCTCCCGATGCAACAACGGCCTACAAAAGGCTGAGTGCTGAATATGAAGTTGTTGGTTATTTTTTCAATCCAAACGTTCATCCTGTAGAAGAATATATAAAAAGGAAAAACGCTCTTGAGAAACTTTCAAGCGCGTGGAAATTTGACGTTTTTTACCCATTTTACGATCCTCAACCGTGGTTTAGAGCGGTAAAAGGGCTTGAAGACCTTTCTGAAGGAAGTATGAGATGTAAAGCGTGCATTGCTTTTAGAATGAGGCAAACAGCGCTTGCCGCTAAGAAGATGGGCTTTGATGCTTTTGCCACTTCTTTGACAACGAGCCCGCATAAAGATGTGAATTTCATAAATGAAATTGGAGCTAAGATGGCGAAATACGTGAGGATTGGTTATATTCCAAGTGCATTCAGAAAGAAAGATGGTTTTAAGGAGAGTGTTCGTTATTCGCATGAATTAGGGTTATATCGTCAAGATTACTGTGGGTGCACTTTCAGTTTAAGGAAGGTTAGAAGATGATAGAGCTTTGGAAGAAGATAGGAAGGAAATTAAGTGAGTTGACAGAAGGCGAAGTTGCGTGCGTTGATCCACATGGAAATGTAGATTTTGCGACATTCGATGTGAGCGACGAGCTTAGAGAAGCTGCATCGATCGCTTTACAAACGAAAGTAAGAGTTGGTCTTAAGATCGATCATGAAAAAGTGCTGGTTTTCCCAATTGGTATTGGCAAAAGGCAAGAAGCCCTTATGATCTTTGGATACGAACTCTCTGAAGATACATTTGCGAATTTTTTGGGAGAAATTGTCAAAAATATGTTTGCCCTGCCTGTGAAGCTAAAAGATGGCAAAACAGATGAGAATTTTCTTAAAGTTTTAGAATCGCACTCTGAACTTTTGGAAACCCTTCGTATTTTTTTTGAAAATGAAGCAAGCCTTGTGAAAACTTCAACCGTCATGAAAATTCATAGAAACACAGTTCTCTACAGACTGAATAAGGTAAAAGAGCTGACTCATTTGGATCCAAAAAACTTCAAGGATGCCATGTTGCTTTTCTCTGCAATGCGAGAAGCATCCTTTTTAAACGGAGACAAGGAGGACACCTTTGAGTGAATTTGGGAAAATTGTGGTCGTAGTACCGGCTTCAATCAAGATTGTAAAAACCCTAAGGTGCGCTGTGAAAAATTTTTTAACAGCAAATGATGTAAAAGATAACGACATGATATACGACATGGAACTCGTAACGGCTGAAGCGCTGATAAACGTTATAAAGCACACTTACAAATTTGATTCAACGAAGTTGATCTCGTGCATTTTAGAGGTGAAAGACGATATGTTGGAGATAAGAATCAGGGATTTTGGGACAAAAGTAGAAGTTGAAAAGTTAAAACCGAGAGATTTATCAGAACCAAGAGAAGGCGGGTTAGGGCTTTACCTGATAAGAACTCTTGTAGATGAATGGAAGTATGAAAAGGCCTGCAATGGTAATCTTTTGATTTTGCGGAGGAAAATGTTTTGATACATGTTGTCGGCGGAGGTCTTGCCGGATCTGAAATCACGTACCAATTGGCAAGCCATGGATACGAAGTTGTTCTCCATGAGATGCGTCCTCTATCTCTTACAGGTGTCCACAAGACTGACAGGTTTGCAGAACTTGTGTGCTCCAATTCCTTGAAGTCCGTGGACGTCAAAAATGCTTCTGGGCTTTTGAAATCCGAGTTGGAAAAATTGGAATCTTTTATTTTGAGAGTGGCCAAATCACATTCAATTCCAGGTGGAAAAGCGTTGGTCGTGGATAGAGAAGCTTTTTCGGGCGAGGTGACTCATGTAATTGAATCTATGACTAATGTGAAAGTCGTCCGTGAAGAAGTGAAAAGCGTTCCAGAAGATGACGATATTTGGATAATTGCCACAGGCCCTGCCACCTCATCAAAATTGTACTCTTGGATACAGAAAGAGTTTGGAAGTGGGGCACATTTTTTCGATGCTGTCGCTCCGGTGCTGCAATCTGACACGATAGATATGTCCAAGGTGTTCTTTGCCAACAGATACCAACAAGGAGATGATTATCTTAACTGTCCTATGGACAAAGAAGAATACATCTCTTTTAGAGAAGCCTTGATAAACGCCCAAGTACTTCCAGTTGAAGGATTTGACAGGAAATTACTTTTTTCACGATGTCAACCTATCGAAGAGATAGCAAGAAGTGGGGAAGATTCAATGAGATTTGGACCGTTAAGGCCAGTTGGGTTATCAGATTCAGATGGTAAGAAATATTACGCAGTTGTCCAACTCAGAAGGGATAACTCCATCGGAACCCTTTACAACATAGTTGGTTTCCAAACAAGGTTGAAATGGAATGAACAAGATAGAGTGTTTCGAATGATACCAGGGCTTGAAAAAAGCAGGATAATTCGCTATGGTGTGATGCATGCCAACGTTTATTTGGAACCATATTCGACGATGGATGAGTTTTTCAAATCGAGAAAAAAGAAAAACATCTTCTTCACCGGGCAAATAACGGGAGTAGAGGGATATGTGGAATCCGTTGCTTCCGCCATCTTTGTCGCGATCAACGTCATCAGGGCTTTTAATGGGAAGAATCATATAACTTTACCTTCGAATACCATGATAGGCGCGTTGATGGCTTACATCGCTCATACCCCAAATCTTAAGCCCATGTACGCGAATTTCGGTATTTTGAACAGGAAAGATGTCGGAGAAATAGGCAATTTGGAAGAGTTCATCTCTTAAAATAAGGGGGAAAATCGTTGAAGATAAGGAACTACATTCTTGCATGGCTGATGACAATTTTGTTATTCGCGACGGCTTTTTTTGTCAGATTTGAATACGCGGCGATTCAGCTTCAAAAAAAATCCATGATCTCGAACAGCGCGAAAGACATTTCCATGAAGATGAATATGGCACTTTCCGAGACGATGCGCACTTTTTCCAGTGCGATCCCGGTTTACATTTTCAAGATGGGCACAGGCAAATACAACGTGGAAGCACAACTTGAAGATATGAAAAATCGCTACAATGCCAATTGGGCGTTTGTAACGATCAACGGAAAAAATTACATATATCCCTCTAATCAGTCAACCTCATCCCTTGTTGCAAATTCAAGGCCTTGGTTTGTTTACTCTGTTAAAAATTTATCCAAGATCGTTGGAAATGAATTTTATTCTGAAAATCTTAAATCGAAAGTCGTCACGGTGAGCGTCGCCCTTCAAAACAAAAATGGTGTTATATCTGGAGGGCTCATTTTCAAAGAAGACAGATTTTTTTCTATGATGTCCTCACAGGCGAACGGCATCTCCTTCCTCATTTTCAAAAATGGAAAGATCGTCTATCCAGGAAAGACACACCTTAAAGAGCCAAATTCCCAAGATGATGTAGTTCATCTTAACGGTGAGCTTTATGTGCCGTATATAAAAAAATACGATGATTTCATGCGAAAGAACAACATAGAGTCTCGTACTGGCTACGATATGTTCTTTTTGATACCTTATGCGAATATCTCAAAATACTTGCATTTTTCTTTTCTGGCTCTCTTTTTAATATTCTCGCTCATGATCGTTGGAGGGCTTCTCGTTTTCTACTTGGCGACAAAGCGTATTGAAAATTCCATTGAATCGTTGGAAAAGATCGCGGGTGAGATAGATGTGAATGATTCAATATTGAAATTCGATCCGACTTTGGAAAAGATCGTAAAAAAATTCAAGGAAACGCGCATGGTTTATTTCAAACTCGTGGAGATGTTTCAAGACATTACCGCCCATATTCAAGAGTTGAAAGCTACCAACGAGGAACTTGAGTCTTCTTACGAAGATATAGAGAACCTTTCAAACACTCTTGCACTCGAGTCTTCTAAACTCAAGGAACTTTCAGAATCTTCCAAGCTAATCGCCCTTTCAAGGGACTCAAGTGAAGCTGCCAACATATTGCTTGAAAAGCTCATAAACATTTACGATTGCAAAGGTGCAGCGCTTTTTGAGATTTCAAACGGTGAGTTGAGCCAGGTCAGTCATCAAGGATCAAAGTTTGACACGCCATCTCTTAATTCTGTATCTGTAAAAGAGAAGATAAAAAACGAAGGATTCGTTAAGATTTCAAAAGATGACAAACATTACTTGATCGTTCCGATTCTGTTTGAGTCGAAACTCATAGCCACCCTTGTCATGCTGTTCAAATACAGCGTGCCGGAAGAAATAGAGCTCGGCTACATTTCGAATTTTTCTGCGCATTTTGCGTCCGTTCTTAATTCCAGCAAGATGATCAAAGAAGTGAGAAACTCATATATATATTTAGCCGAGAAATTCTCGGAGATCAGTGAAATATACGATTATGAAACAGGTTCTCATGTTCACAGAGTGGGAACATACAGCGAATTCTTGGCCAAAGAGTTGGGCATGTCCAATACATTTATAAAACAAATAGGCAAATACGCAATGGTACATGACATTGGGAAATTGAAAGTTCCGCGCGAAATTTTAATGAAAGATGGTCCACTTACCGACAAAGAGTTCGAAGAAATGAAAAAACATACCTTATACGGTGAAATGATATTGGGAGATGCTCCGTTCTTAGAGATGGCGAGACATATCGCGAGATCACATCATGAAAAATTCGACGGGAGTGGGTATCCAGATGGCTTGAAAGGAAACGAAATATTCATAGAGGCTAGAATAGTTGCCCTTGCAGATATTTATGACGCTTTAAGGTCTCCAAGAAGATATAAGAGAGCTTTTACACATGAAGAAACCGTTAGAATCATAACTTTCGGAGATGGTAGGACGATGCCTGAACATTTCGATCCAGATGTCCTTGGAGCTTTTAAGAAGTATCATCTTGAATTTGCCAGAATATACGATACACTTGCAGATTAAAGAAAGTGGAGGTGAGAGAAACTGCAAGACATCCCCGAAAACGCAAAAAGAAGAGTTGAAGAACTTGGAAAGGAAATAGAGTATCACAACTACCGTTACTACACTCTTGATGATCCTGTGATAACGGATCAAGAGTATGATTTTCTTATGAAAGAACTCATGGAGCTGGAGAAGGCTTATCCCAAACTTGCTTCACCAACCTCACCAACTCAAAGAGTGGGTTATAAGATACTTAAAGGCTTTAGAAGTGTTAAACACCCATTTTTCATGTACAGTCTTGATAACTCTTATTCTATGGACGATATGGCGGAATTTGACAAAAGGGTTCGAAAACTTACAGGGCTCACCAGTGTCAAATACATGTGTGAGATGAAAATAGATGGGCTTTCGATAAGATTGAAATACGAGGATGGCAAACTTGCACTTGCAGCCACTCGTGGAGATGGAAAAGTTGGGGAAGATGTCACCGAAAATATCAAAAGAGTTAGAAGCATTCCACTGTTGCTACAGAAGAATCTGAATGTTGAAATTAGAGGGGAAATATACATGTCGTATACCGAATTCAGAAAACTGAACCTGCTAAGACAACAAAATGGTCTCGCGCTTTTCGCCAACCCTCGTAATGCCGCAGCCGGTACCATTAGGCAGCTTGACACGTCAGAAGTTTCAAAAAGACACCTGAATTCCTTCATGTACACGCTCATTTCTCCCGAAAAGTACGATCTTAAGACTCAGTATGAAGCACTTAAATACATGCGTAAAATAGGTTTGAAAACGAATGAAAGTTCTAAACTCGTACACGATCTTGAAGAGATGAAAGAATATCTCGATTGGGCTCAAAAACATCGTAAGGAGATAGATTATCCAATAGATGGCGTTGTTGTCAAAGTCAATGACTTTTCATATCAATCATCGCTTGGCTTCACGGCGAAGTATCCAAGATGGGCAATGGCGTACAAATTTCCGGCTGAACAAGCGAGAACTCTGATAAAAGATGTTACCATTCAAGTGGGAAGAAGCGGTACCTTGACACCGGTTGCGATGTTGGAACCTGTAAAACTTGCCGGCACCATGGTTAAGCGCGCCTCCCTTCACAACTTCGATTACATCCAAAAAAGAGATATTCGCATTGGCGACGTTGTACTTGTTGAGAAAGCTGGCGAAATCATACCTCAAGTTATAAAAGTCATAAAAGAGGAACGAACAGGGAGCGAGCGAAAGATCGAACCTCCAAAATCCTGTCCGATTTGTGGAGGTCCAACAGGTAAAATGAATGAAAAAGATGTTGCCATAAGATGTTTGAATCCTTATTGCCCCGCGAAACTCGAAGCTCGGATTGAGAATTTTTCATCCCGTAAAGCCATGAACATTCGAGGACTCGGAAAAAGCTTGATAAAAAAGCTTGTAAAAAATGGTCTGTTGAAGGATCTGGCAGATGTGTACGAACTTGGCGTTGAGAAAATTTCCAAATTAGAAAAAATGGGTGAAAAGTCATCTAAAAACCTTATCAAAGAGATAGAACGCTCGGAATCGGCGCCTTTTTACAAGGTGATTACCGCACTTGGCATCCCAATGGTTGGAGAAGGGACGGCTCGCCTTCTCTCGAATGAATTCCCCACTCTTGAAAGATTGAAGTGTGCTCGCAAAGAAGAGTTGATGAAGATAAATGGGATAGGTGAAAAAGTCGCAGATTCTATCGTTGAATTCTTGTCTTTGGAACAAACACAAAAGACGGTCGAAAAGCTCACCTCGCATGGTGTTGGAACACGCCAAACGGAATCACATGAAGACGACACCCCATTAAAAGATCTTAAATTCGTGATAACAGGCACTCTCTCAATTCCTCGAATTGAAATGAAAGAATACCTACTGAAGTTAGGTGCGTCTATATCAAGTACCCTTTCCTCTAAGACCGATTATCTCATAGTTGGTGAGAATCCCGGTTCCAAATTGGAGAAAGCTAAAAAAATCGGTGTGAAATTGATAAACGAGGAAGAGTTAAAAAATCTTGTGAATCAGCTTTCAAAAACCAGCTCGTAAGTAAGATCGGTGACCTTTCTAAGCATCGCTGAAGCGCTACAGTATTTGTTCTGTGAGAGTTCAACGGCTCTTTGTGCTTTTTCGCGAGATGGTGCATTTTTGAACATGTATTTCAGATGGATATGAGTGTAAATTTTCGGGTGCTCGAGCGCCCTTTCATATTCGATTTCAATCTTGAAATCCTGAGGGGTTGCTTTCATCTTATCAAGTATCGATATAACATCCATAGAGGTGCAGCCTGCGAGTGATACCAACATAAGCTCCATTGGTCGGGCGGCGCTATTTTCCCCACCACTTTTAGGCGAGGAATCCAAGCTCACCTCGTGACCAGATGGAGTGTAAGCCGTGAATTTCATCTTTTCATTCCATTCGATTTTTAGACTCATTTTTTACCTCCAAAATCTTTTTCGATTTAGATTATAACATACTCGGGGGTGGTAGATTTGTTAATAGGAATTACAGGTGGTATAGCAAGTGGCAAGAGTACAGTTTCAAAATTCATTGAGAATAACGGTTACCCTGTGATTAGCGCTGATAAGATTGGACATGAAGTGTTAGAGTTGGATAACGTAAAAAAAGACATTGCCGAAAATTTAGGCGTTTTCCCTGATCAAAACGGAAAAATAAATCATAAAGAATTGTCAAAAGTGGTTTTTTCAAACGCGCAGAAATTAGAACTCTTGAACAAGATCATGCATCCAAGAATGCTGGAAATGATCTTGAAAAGATTCGAAAAACTCTCAAGATTTCGGCGTGATGTCTTTGTAGAAGCCGCGGTTCTTTTTGAAATTGGCCTTGAAAAGCATGTTGATTACATCATCGTTACCGACTGTCCAGATGAGATAAGAATCAAACGTTTGTTAGAACGTGATCACATAAGTTTTGAAGAAGCGAAAAAACGTCTTAACGCTCAGCTTTCAAGGGAAGAATTTTTAAAAGAAGCTGATTACGTTGTCGATACTTCTGATGGAATTAAACATGCGTTTAAGCAAGTTTCACATATGTTGAAATTAAAAGTGTGGAGTGGTAAAATATAATACTGGACATCAACAAAAGGAGGGGTTTTGATGAAACGGATTTTGGTCGTGATTTTTATTCTGTCTGTGTTGATGGTGGGAAGTATCTTCGCCAAAACAACTGTGACATTCTGGAATTCTATGGGTGGAGCTCAAGGTAAAGCTTTAAGCGAAATAGTCAACGAGTTCAACGCTCAACACCCAAACATTGAAGTTAAATCCATTTATGTGGGTAATTATGGCGTTCTTTCTCAAAAACTCCTTGCTGGGGCCATAAGTGGACAGCTTCCAACGATGAGTCAGTCTTATTCTAATTGGACTGCAAAGCTCATAGAATCAAATGTTGTAACACCGATGCAGAATTTTATAGATGACCCAAACGTTGGGCTCTCCAAATCCCAGTTAAACGATATATGGGCTTCCTTTTTGAAGGCTAACACTTGGAATGACAAAATATACACTCTGCCATTCAACAAATCAGTGTACATACTGTACGTTAACACAGATGCTCTTATGCTCTCAGGAATCGATATTCCCCAAACCATCCCAGAGCTTATCAAAGACGCGAAAATTCTTACTGTAAAAAACGAGAATGGGAAAGTCATACAATACGGTCTTGGACTGAGAACCACTATCGATACATTTGAGGTTCTTCTAAGACAAGAGGGTGGACATATACTCACTCCCAATTACAAAAAAGGTGCCCTTGATTCAAAAGTCGCACTGAGCACTTTGAAAATGCTCGTAGATCTTGTAAAGAGTGGCACGACATTTGCACAAGGCGGTTATTTAGACGGGCCTTTTGGAAATGGTCAGATTGCCATGTACATAGATACTTCTGCCGGCCTTTCTTACACAGCCAGGAGCGTTGGGGGAAAGTTTGCATGGACGATAGCCCCTTTGCCAAAAGGTAAGGTGCAATCACCACTATTTGCAGGAACCGATGTGGCAATATTCAGCACAGGTTCAAAAAAACAGCAAATGGCTGCATGGGAATTCATGAGATTCCTTTTGAAACCAGAGATTCAGGCTTTCTGGGCCATTAAAACAGGATATTTGCCAGTTGTGAAGAGCGCTCTTGATACTCAAGCATGGAAAGACTACTCTTCGTCAAATCCAATGGCCAACGTTTTGATTTCACAGATACCTCACGGCTCTTTCGATCCTGGGATACCTGAGTGGTACACGATCAGAACCAAAGTTGGAAATGCCGTGTCCGATGCGATGTTCTTCAAGAAAACTCCAAAAAAGGCTCTTGAATACGCTCAAAAACAGATTACAAAGGCATTAGGCGGAAAATAAGATCATCATGGAAGCAAAAAGGGGCTCTTTTGAGCTCCTTTTTTAATACGCTAAAATATTGACATACTTCCCTTCCCTAAAAGTAGGGGCTCTACAGGGCTTATAGGTAAAGAATTCATATTAAAACTGTATTGCTTTGATGGGAGAAAAAGGGTATTATTGTACTGAAAGGCTAATCTTAAAATGCCGTTAATTTTGAATGATAAAAGAGACCGAAGCAAACGTATTCATGACGTATCTTGTAGATTTGCATTGATTCACCACATTCAGGACAAGTTGGATATTGAAGGTGAAGAATATATCCCGTGAGAAGTTTTGCGCGGATCAAGGCTTCAAAATAATTGCGAATTTTTTTTGATGAGCGGACTGGTAAGTAAGAATTGGGCTTTTCAAAGGAGGAAGAATATGAAGAATGTAACTTCGAAAGAACTACTCAAGTTAAAATTCGTCGGCGATCCACAGATCGATCCTACTGGTTCTCAAATTCTTTTCACACTCAGTCAAGCCAATGAAAAAGGTGACGGTTACGTTCAAAAGATATACAGGTATGATGGGCGTAAGATAAGTCAATTTACTTCAGGAACCCATGACAACTCTCCAAGATGGTCACCAGATGGTAAGAAGATCGTGTTCATTTCCAAAAGATCAAAAGATGAAGGAAACGATCTCATGATCATCAATGCAAGTGGTGGTGAAGCGAGAATTCTCACACACTTCAAAAATGGGGTGACGGGCGTAAAGTGGCTTAGCGAGAACACGCTAATAGCCGAGGTGGTTGAAAAAGAGAAAAAAGAATCCAAGAACGATGTTCATGAGATAGACAAAATACCGTTTTGGTTTAACGGGGAAGGATTCATTTACGATATCTCTTCTCAGCTTTATTCAGTAGATATGAACGGAAAGAAAAAGCAGTTG
>WGFY01000026.1 GCA_015491995.1 Mesoaciditoga sp. | reverse complement strand
TCTTCAAGTAAATCTTCGGCTTTTTTGAGAATTTGCACTATGTTGACACCCTCGATACTTCTGGCTGATCCCCTTGAAATATCACCTTCTATTGAGATCATCAAAGTGGGTTTATGGTAGATCGAAAGGATACGAGAAGCCACTATTCCTATAACTCCAGGATGCCATTTTTCGCCTGCAAGAACGAGAATTCTACGATGTTCTAAATCTTTCATCGTCTCTAAGTGAGCCAAAGCCTGTTGATATATTTTATTTTCTATAAACTGTCTTTCTCGATTCTTATCAACTAACTTTTTTGCAAAGGAGTATGATTTCTCCGAATCTTCTTCCAAAATAAGTTTAAGGGCAGCATAAGCGCTGTCTATTCTTCCAACGGCATTTATTTTTGGCGCTATTCTAAAACCAATATCATGGGCTTTGATATCATCTGTGTTGACATTGGAAAGATCCATGAGCTTTGCAATTCCAACTCTCTTTTTTTCTCCTAAAAGTTTCATTCCTTTATAAACAAAATACCTGTTCTCCTCAAGAATTGGAACAATATCCGCCACAGTGCCTAAAGCAACTATGTCGAGGTATTCTTCCAGATCATCGATGTTTCCAATCCTTTTTTGAAGTGCTTGAAGAACCTTGTAAGCAACTCCCACACCAGAAAAATCCTTAAATGGGTATTGATCACCTGGGCGCTTGGGATCAATTATCGCTACAGCAGGTGGGATTACTTCTTTTGCTTCATGGTGATCTGTTATTATTATTTTAAAGCCAAGGGAATTCGCAAAGGCCGTTTCTTCAACCGAGGTAATTCCACAATCCACCGTGATGAGTCTTCTTACACCTTTTTTATGCAATTCCATAATGGCATCTTTACTCAGGCCATAGCCATCATCCAAACGACTGGGAATGTGATAATCCACATTCCATCCCCACTTCTTCAACGCCAGATAATATAGTGCCGTTCCAGTTACGCCATCTACATCGTAATCTCCATATATCACCAAAGTTTTCCCGCTTTTTCTTATTTTGACGAGTTCTTCAACGGCTTTATCCATATCATGCATTCTGTAAGGGTTTCCTGAGGGGATCTTATCCGGCATCAAAAATTGTTCAACTTTTTCAATCGAATCAACATTTCTATTGACAAGCAGGCGTGCAAGAAGAGAACTTATATGAAATTTATCACACAAAAAACCTTCCCACTTTTCGTGAGATTGAGCAACCTCCCATTCACTTTTCAATTCACATCCTCTCCCATCTTTCTATCACTTTTCATCGAATTATACCATGTAAATTGTTGTTTTCTTTGCCGAGATGGGTCACAGAACCACTCCGCTATACAAAAGGCGGAGTGGTTGATCAAAGCATCAATTACATTTCAAATTTTTCGACAAAAGCCTTGTAAGCAAGGTAAGAATGGTAAAGATCTGCCTTTGACACTATTTCATAAGGAGAATGCATTCCTAACAAAGCTGGTCCTGTATCGATAACATGCATACCGCGTTCTGCGAAGAACTTCGCGACTGTTCCGCCGCCTCCAACGTCTACTTTTCCAAGTTCGCCAGTTTGCCATGCTACTTTGTTATCGTTCAACAGTTTTCTTATCTTCAAAACGAACTCCGCATCTGCATCGTTAGCTCCAGCTTTTCCATAAGATCCCGTGTATTTTGTCACAACAATACCATGACCTAAAATGGCAGCATTGTTCATCTCTTGAACATCTTTAAAAGTCGGGTTCACAGCGGCGCTCACGTCAGAAGAAAGTACAGCCGTATCCTCTATCAGATCATCCAAGAAAACATTGGCATCTTTTCCTCTTGCACTCAACACTTTTTTAATCGGCGGAAGCCAGAATTGATTTTTTGCTCCTGTGCTACCATCGCTCCCTATTTCTTCTTTGTCAAAAAACACGATCGCAGTTGGTCTTGCAATTTTTTTGGCATCCAAAAGCGCTCTTAAGCTCGTGTAAGCACATATCTTATCATCATGTCCATAAGCGGATATCATGCTACGATCAAATCCCATTTCTCTCGGCTCAAAAGCTGGAACCAGCTCCAATTCAGCGCTTGTCAGATCTTCTTCGACGATTCCATATTTTTCGTTAAGAATTCTAAGGACGTTCAACTTCGCAGGAGAATCGAGTTTTTCAAAAGTTATTGGCTTTGATCCTATTATCAGGTTAAGCGTTTCTCCGCTTATATCACGACACTTCTTATCCGGGTTTCTATCCAAATGAGGAAGCAGATCGCTTATTACAAACACCGGATCTTTCGGATCGTTTCCAATGTTAATTTCGATGGTTTCTCCGTTTTCTTTAAGGATAACGCCAACGATAGCCAGAGGAATGTTGAACCACTGATATTTTTTTATGCCACCATAATAGTGAGTTTTCGCCAACACAACATCGGAGTCTTCGTAAACCGGCCTTGCCTTCATATCTATTCTAGGTGAGTCTATATGAGATGCTATTACGTTAAAACCATTTTGAATATCTTCAGGTATCCTGTATATAGCTATTGCTTTTGATCTGTAAACTTTGTACGCTTTTACTTCTTCTTTCAGATCGGCCTTTTCTATTGGAACATAACCATTCTTGTTTAAGATCTCTACAGTTTTCTTTACAAAAGTTCTCTCCGTTTTACCCTCCGACATGAAAGCCATGTAATCTTTTGAAAATTTGTCAGTCAGTTTTACCTTAAGATTCTTCCACGCATTTTCGTTTGAATATTCCAATTTCTTCTTAAGAGTTTCACATTCTTTTTTTGTCATGTAGCTCCCTCCTAAAAAATTATTTTAAAAGCCGAGAATTCATCTCTATGATGAGATTCACTTCACCAATTCCCATATCCAAACTCTCTGCTATTCTTTCCAAGCCCCACCCTCTTTCTTTGAGATCCAATATCTTTTCTTCCTTGTTTAAATGCCTTATAGTGGGCTCTTTCACGAAAGTTGTTTCTGCTTTTCCAAAGGGAATTTGAAATTCCCTTTCTTTACTTTTGATTGGAATACCCTTTGGTTTAGGAAAATTCACAGAAAAGTTCTTCATCTCTGACATAGCTTCGTTGAGCTTCATGTAAGCCACATTTGATTCATGAATTGTCGATTTCAGCTCTATAATCTTTCGTTCAACAGTATCGACATTTACACTTGTAACATGCTGAATCTTCCCGATCAGTTCTGAGATGTTGTCGCTATCGAAAGAACTTATTCTTTTTTGTTTTCTTGAACTCAAGATGAGGATCACCATTGAAGGAATAATGCCAATCATCACTCCAACGGAAAGCCACAAGATGTTGATCATTTTTTATATTCTACCTCCGGAAATTTGAGATCCATTGGACCTTTCCATATCAATCGATTACCACTCGCCACAGTAGGAGTCGGGGAAATTGAGATTATCTTGTCTGATTTTGGGAAATTGAATGTAACCTTGGAATTTTTATCAAGCTTCATCCCAACTTTTCCCATCGAAACCTTAATCACATCACCATCTGGAACGACTATACCAGATATGACCCCATTTTCTTCGATTTGCATCGTGTTGCCTTTAAATATGGTCATTGTAGATTGATAATCCAAAACTTTCAGGGGAATCTTCGCGTTCTTAGAAAGATTTGCGAACATATCACTGTAAGCTTTTATCTTATCCTTATGGCTCAATCCTTCAAATTGTTTCGCAGCTTTTTTCAATTCTTCAGGTTTGTCAAAAACAAACCGTGCCACACTGTGTATGGAAACAGCTGTGGAATTGTTTGAAAACGTGTATTCAGAAATATAATAGGTTTGTTTGTAAGCTGGGCTCTTTTTTATATGAAAAAACTGAAATACCATCACTCCGGCTAAAACTGCGACCACTATCCAAAGTAGCTTGTTGTAACGTGACATAAACACACCTCCGAATTTATTTCAAATGCAATTTCTTCCAATATCCCACAAGGTATTTGCCAAGATACTGAACTTCTTCAATAGAGTCAAGCTTGGAAACCTCTTCTTCAAGAATTTGCTCAAAAGAGCGTTTCTCAGGAATGTTCATAGCTTTAACTTCATTTTCCCCATTCAAGTTTTTGATTATCATGTTTGATATCTTTTCCGACAGCCTATCGATCAGCTCATCGATCAAAACGCTATAATCGATGGATCTTTTCTCTTTTTCTTTTTTCTTTTTGTAAGAAAAAAAATAATCTGTCACACTTTCCCCCTTAAATTCGTCTATAACATTTTACCATATCACTTTCTACATATTTTGATAAAATTTCTCATGGTACTTGATAACTTTAATTCCAAATGATTCTAAATATTCTTTCATTTCGTCTTCAAAAAACTTTTCACTTTCATCATGGCCAATCATTATAAGTGAAAGTCCTGAATTAACCGCTTTTATGATCTCATGATAAGTTATATCTCCGGTGATGTAAATATCCGCTCCTGCCTTTAAAGCATCATCGATGAAATCAGCGCCTGATCCGGGGCATATTGCAACACGCCGAATCTCAGACGGACCTGTTGGTGCAAGTTGAATTGCCTCTGCTTTTAAAGACGTTTTGACAAAATGTGCAAATTCACGAATTTCCATTGGTTCTATGTTACCGACACGTCCTATTCCAGCACCAACCATCATCCCATTCGGCAAAAGGGGCCAAACGTTTGACATTTTCAGTCTTCGTGCAAGAGCATTGTTCAATCCACCTGGAGCGGAATCGTAATTCGTGTGAGAAGCGTAAATGGTAATCCCACCTATAATTGCAGTGTATATCATGTCACCAATTGCGTTCTTAGGGGTCAATTGTTTTAACCCTTCAAATAAAAGAGGATGATGTGTTAAAACCAGTTGACACTCTTCTTCAACTGCCCTTTTCACAGCTTGGGGGGTTGGATCGAGGCTGACAAGTATTTTCGATACGTCGATGTTTGGTCCATCAACTTGAATCCCAGAATTATCATAACTTTCTTGAAGAAACAAAGGGGCAATTTCTTCGATTTTGTTCAAAATTTCTTCAACAAGCATCGTTTTACCTCCTAATTCACCTTTTCATCTTTCAAACCATCTATTGAAATCTTAAGCAAGGTCTTTTTCCACCCATTCGGCTCTCTTACATCCGTTTTCCCTATCACTCCTATCGATGGGCCAGAACCACACACGAAAACGGGATTGTGAGTGTTGCACTTCAGATATTCAAAGAAATCCATTGTTTTTTGATGCAATGAAAGGCGCTTTGATTGATGTAATTCATCTTCAAACCCTTCTTTTATAATTTTGCCTTGACAAGCTCCAGCTATCAAGATCGCAAGCCTTTGAAGGTTAAAGATCGCTTGGGAAAGTGAAATTTCCTTTGGCAAAATTTCTCTCGCCTTTTCGGTGGAATTTTCAAAGGGTGGGATGAAGACGGTAATTTCGTTGAAAGGAACACCAATAGGTATAGACAAAGCCCTCTGGGAAAGGGATGCACTCACCATTAAGCCTCCATAAACAGCGGGAGCAACGTTATCCGGATGTCCTTCGATTTTAACGGCCATCTCAAAGAGCTTGTCTAAGTTTAACCTATTTAAAAAACTCATTGCGGCGCCCAACGCTGAGACTATGGCCGCTGAGCTCGAACCAAGCCCTTTACGTATCGGAATGGAATTTGTTTTTAAAATTCTAACTTTGGGAAGATATCCATTTTCTATGAGAAAATTCTTTACAACTTCTGATACCATGTCCTTACCAGCGACGACAATGCCTGATTCTACAACTTCGAAGCGATCACTTTCTTCAATCGTAACGAAATTTCTCAGTTCCACCGCAGTTCCAAGCGTATCAAAACCACTTCCAAGATTTGCAATCGTCGCCGGTGCGGAGATCGTTACGCTTCTCAAAGTGCTATCTCTTTGATCAACGAATCGACATCGTTAGGCACCGTCGATATCTTTGGAACTCTTGCCAGAACCACATCGGGATCCTTCAAGCCGTTGCCGGTCAAGGTGGCAACCACCCTTTCTCCACCTTTAAAAAATCCATTAGACGACATTTTTATGATTCCAGCAACCGAAGCCGCAGAAGCAGGCTCACAGAACACACCCACCTTCGAGGCTATGAGTTTTTGAGCATCCAAAATTTCTTCATCGCTTACCATATCTATCATTCCATTAGATTCATCCTTTGCCTTAACGGCCTTTTCCCAGCTTGCTGGATTTCCTATGCGAATTGCCGTCGCGACGGTTTCTGGGTTCTCAACCATATGTTTTCGAACTATTGGAGCAGCACCTTCAGCCTGAAAACCCATCATTTTGGGGAGCTTTTCAATTTTGCCAAATCTATGATATTGTGTGTATCCCATCCAGTAAGCCGTTATGTTTCCAGCATTTCCAACAGGCAAAAAATGGTAATCTGGAGCTTTACCAAGAGTATCCACTATCTCAAAAGCGGCTGTTTTTTGGCCTTCAAGACGATTTGGATTCAAAGAGTTCACAAGTACCACGGAGTAATTTTCGCTGATTTTCCTAACCATTTTTAAGCAATCATCGAAATTACCGTTTACCTGAACGACTCTTGCACCGTATATCATAGCTTGTGCCAGCTTGCCAAGCGCTATTTTGCCTGTTGGTATGACAACGATGGCTTTTAAGTTAAAAGCTGCCGCATATGCCGCCGCGGAAGCTGACGTGTTTCCAGTAGAAGCGCATATAACATTTTCGGCTCCACCTTCCATCGCTTTCGCGATGGCCATGACCATTCCTCTGTCCTTAAAAGATCCTGTAGGATTTGTACCCTCGTACTTCAAATAAAGCTCTATTCCAAGCGTCTTTCCGATGTTATCGGCCTTGATAAGTGGGGTAAATCCTTCGCCCAAGCTTATCAAAGGGGTCGAATTCGTCATCGGTAGAAATTCACGGTACTTTTCAATCAATCTCAACATCATCACCTCAAAAATTTACTTATTTCTCTGGCAAAAGCGAACAGCCCAAAAGTTCCCCCAGTATGAATGAAAAGAATTTGAGAGCCGTGCTTTATCTCTCCCTTATCGATCATGGATAACATTCCCTTGAAGGCTTTTGCGGTGTAAACTGGATCTAATACTATCTGATCTTTCAGTGCCAATTCTCTTATGGTATCAAAATCTTTAGATGATGGTATCGCGTAATCTTCACCAACATAGCCATCTACTATCGTTGGAAAAATTTCTTTTATATGAGCCTCATACCTTAAGTTGAATTTCTGCAATTCCTCAGAAATTTTCTTGTTAAAATCACTCGAAGATCTCTTTGTCACATTTATTCCTACCACTTTGAATTTTTCATCGTACATACTCTTCCCAATCTCAAGACCGGCTATAGTTCCACCTGTGCCCGTTGCTGAGATGACATAATCAAAGTTCGTATGCTTTTCTTCCCAATTTGAAATTTCTCGAACGGCTGAAGCATATCCAAGAAAGCCGATGGCATTAGAGCCACCTGGTGGAATGACGTAAACTTTACGCCCTGTTGACTCCAATTCTTTTTTCCTATCGTTCATCATTTGCATGACATTTTCGTATTCTTCATGGCTGATAGGGTGTATTCTTGCCCCAAGAAGTTTGTCAATGAGGAGATTACCTTGCACTTCTTGTTCCCCAAAAAGAAAAAGCTCAACATCCATTCCTAGTCTCTTTGAAAAATAGGCAGTGGCTCTGCAATGGTTAGATTGCATACCACCCGCACTTAAAACCGTGTCACAAGAAAGCCGTTGTGCATCGTACAAAAGATATTCCAATTTCCTCGCTTTGTTTCCAGAACCTATGAATTCGTCAAGATCATCCCGTTTTATGAACAATTCCACATCGTATTCTTCAGCACATTTCGTACGTTCAATGGGAGTTGGAAAGCGACCAAGATTCAGTTTTTCTTTCATAAAATCATTCATCTATCATCCCACCTCTCTTCAAGATTTGAGTATGATCGTTCTTCAATTTTTTTTCGTTTGAACTTTTGCCAGAGTGTAAACACACACCTTAGAAGCCCCACATCTTCTCAGCATCTTTGAACATTCGTTCACACTTGCGCCTGTGGTGAAAACATCGTCTATGAGAACTATCGTACCGGATGTTTTGTAAAGTTCTTCTTTTAAAACTCCGTATTTATTCACAACGTTTGATCTTCTTTTTGTTGTGGATAAGCCTACTTGATGATCTCTTTGCTTGATAACCTCAAGTAACTTCAAAGATGGTATTCCTGACTTTTTTGAAAGAAGTCGGGATATTCTTTTCATATGATCGAATCCTTTTTCTTTAAGAGATTTAAAAGTTATCGGGACATAAGTCAGATAAGAATTAGGTGGCGGAGAAAATCGATTAAAAACCTCCAAAAAAAGATATGCCAAAAAATCCCCTAATAAAGGATGAGGTGTGTATTTGTAAGTGCGCACAACGCTCCCTACTCTACTTTTGTACGGAGCACGGTAAAACATTTCATTGAAAAACCATCCGTTTTTAGAAATCACTTCCGCTTTAGAGGATATTTGTTCTATGCTTGACAGACAATCGCTGCAAATCATCTGTTCGTCTTGCAATTTTTTGCCACAAGAAGGACAAAATCTTGGAAAAAATATGTCCAAAGCATTCGAAACATCGCTTAACAAGTACACGCCGCCATATAGCCCACCTCTTGCTCGTAATCTCTTGAAACTTCTCCACTGGTTGAATGAGATAAAAGTTGCACGTTGCCTATATTCATGTACATTTGTACTGCCACGGCTCCATAGCCACACATCGTAATATGATTTTGAGATATCCTATCGTAAAGATCGTCGACATTTCCATTAACTATGGCGTCGATAACCATTTTATCTTTAAAAAGCGTTGTTTCATGATTTTCATAATGATTAAGATCTGTCGATGAAACCATCCAAAACCTTCTGTTTTTAAGACTATTACCAAGTGCTTTGGATAACTTAAACATGACTTCTTTTCTTTGGTCTCCCAAACAAACGGGAAGTATTTTAAATCCCGTTCCAAGTGTGAATTGCAAGAACGGTATTTGAACTTCAATGGAATGTTCCATAAGATGGCCTTCATAATCAAGAGATACACTTGGAAATTCCCTGGACAATGAATTGGAAACTTCCTCATCCACTTTAACTTTCCCCAATGGGGTTATCCATGCTCCCATTGGCCAAATTGATATCGCTTTTCCAAGACCTGTATGATTTGGCCCAAGGATAACCACCAAATCAGGCTTTCCGAAATTTGATGCTTCCATATACGCATGGCATGCCGTTGCGCCAGAGTAAACGTAGCCAGCATGCGGTACTATAAGCCCAACATTTTTTTGGAATCCATTCGGATCTGGCAAAAAACCCGGTCCTCTTTTACAGAGAAAAAGTTCTCTTATGTAATCTCTCAACTCTTCAGGATCTGATGGATAAAAACTCCCGGCGGCCACGGGTTTTCTTTCCATGTCATCCCTCCACTTTTGCCGTTATGAATATGTCCAAATTTGACGTCGAATCCTGGAAGCTTGTCGATCTGAAAAATTGACCTATAAAAGGTAAATTCCCAAGAAACGGCACTTTTGTAACATTTTGTGATCTGGAATGTTTTGTCAGTCCTCCTATCATGATCGTTTGACCGTTGGATATCACGACTTTCATTGAAGCGGTACGCGTGTTGACCGCGGGAATTCCATTCACCGCATGCCCCCAATCAGCATCACTTACTTCAATTGTGATGGTTAAAGAAATTTGACCATTCGGAAGGGCAAATGGCAAAATGGTAAGCTGTATGCCTGTATCCAAAAATTTCAATTGCTGCTGTTGCTGACCATTTACCGTCGTTGTAACCATGTAGGGGTATTTCGAGCCTACCAATATGTTGGCTGAGATTCCACTTTGGGTTGTCAACGTCGGTGATGAAAGAATAGAAGCGCTTCCACTTGTCTGTGAAAGATCGGCACTCACACTTGCTTTGGAAGAAACGATTTGATCACCCAAATTTGACAAAAATTTGGGAAGGTTCGAAGCGTTTAAGAGATTGAAGTTCAAGCTCAAATTGTTGTCGAAGATCAATTGCGGAGTCATAAGGGTGGTTTTAAACTTTTTACTCAAGTTGTTGTTCCCACTCACGTCCACGATTTTAGCCTCTATATTGACATCTTTTCTTGAAACGAGGAGAGGTGCTACCATGTCGTCCAATTCTTTTGCTTTCGCCGGGGACAGTCCACTTACAACTATCATTCCCGTATTCGGAACTATGAAGGCTTTTGCCCCTATAAACTCCACCATTGATTTTATCTTGTCGATGTTATCGTTAGTCTTGTAAACTTTTGTTATACCGGTGTTGTTGTTTTCCACAATGACAAGCGAAGTTCCAGAAAAATTCAAACCATATGCATTTGATAAGGCGTACTTGAATTGATCAAGCCCTACTTTTGAAAGCTTAACAGTCACATCAGGAAGTGATTGGGATGTAAATACGACGTTTTTATCAAATGCCATGTAAACTCTTTGAATCAAAGAAGAAAGTGGATAATCTTTCACATCGCAGCTTATCTTCTCATCGCGCACGACGACCACTTGCACACGTGTGGTGGATACCGTTAAAGAAGTGGCAATCGGTGACGGGGTTTTCACAAGGCCGCTTGTTTTCATAAGATTCACAATATCTTCCACTTGAGATGCGACGCCCGAAATTCCTATTAAAAGTGTGGTTGATTCAGTTGAAACTTTTGTAGGGCCATAGAACGTTAAGTTTCTCGAGTTCACCATGGATTTAACCGTTTCGAAGTTGTTGACATCTACCTTTACAACAGTTGTTATCGGTAAAGCCTTTACATATTCATGAATTTTCAAGTGCGATGTTATGAAAGTTGAAGCGGCATCTATCATCGCCGAGTTTAAGCCGTAAATCGCAAACTCTTTAAGGGATTTTAGATACTCTGCATTCAAGTTTTGATATTTTATTTTCAGCAAATTCAGCATATCATCTGCGCTTTTTTCATCTGACCATGGTACTTCCTTGAGAAAAACTGTCTCACTTATTTTAGATATCTTCGTTGGAGTTTTGCCAACGATAAGGTCAGAATTTTTCAACGAATTCACAAACGCGCTCACATCTGTGGCAGGACCGCTCACCACATATGGAACGACTCCAGATGTGCCTACAAGAGTGCCGGTCCCGAAGAGCGTTGGAAATTCGCTTTTCAAGAAAGCGTTTACGGTTGAGAGGTTTTTCGATGAAATTTTCACCGTTATCGTCGTTTTTTTAACTCCAACAGTTTGAAGAGGTTTTCTATTTTTAACAAAATTCACCGCATCATCGACATCGTTGTTGTTTTGACCGTAAAAGAGTATTTGTCCAAACGATGGAAAGTAAACAGATTTCACATCTGAATACATTATGTTTATCATCTTAAGGAGATCTTCGACTGAGTTCTCATCTGTCCATGTAACGAAGTTGAAGTGTAACGGCTTGGATTTTACAGTTGTAAGAGTGCTGGCAATGAGTTTTACAGTTTTTTCGAACGCTTGCATCTGTTTTTGTGGTCCATTAACGATGTAAATCGCATTTGATGCGTTTTGCGATGGAGAACCATATGATGTTACCGCCGAGAATTTTTTTGAAAATTGCAAGAAAGCGGGAACATTTTGAACAGGGACGTTGAACGTTACGGATATTTTAGGACCACTATGTGAAAGGATCTCAGAATATTTTGAAATAATTTCAGATGCTTTCTCCAAATCCATTTTGTTCCCACTCATGATTATCGATGAAAAACTCTTCAAATACATCATTTTCACCTCAGGGTACATTTCGTTCACAAGCCTTTGGAGTTCTGCCTCCGCTTCAAAATTAGACCATTTCACGGTTTTAAAACTTTCACTCTCCTTGAGAAAACTCATCAAGCTTTTAATGGTTTTTTGTTGTTCATCTGTAGCTTTGACGATGGCGTAAGAACCGATGTAACCAACGACTCTGTTATTTCCAAATAGGTTATCGACAAGCGAATTAAAAGTTGAAGAAGAAACGTTCGTCGTTGACAGATCGTAAAAGCTTACGATGTTGTTGTACGTTCCAACACCAAGCTTTCCGAGATCTTTTACCAGCGAATTTGCCTCGGCTATGTAATACGTCCCGTCTGGAAGAACAGCATATCCAATACCTGGTGACGATATCAAAACATCGTAGAAAGCTTCAGACGGCGTTACATCAGAAAGGGTTATGTTAACGGGTTTTTTAGCGCTTTGAGGATCTATAACAAGATTTCTCTTCAAAAGGCGCGCAAGGTACTTTATAGCAAGGCCAAGAGTGGAGCCTTTCTCTCCGGAAAAATCTATGCTTATCTTTGTAGCCGTCCCAGTTAAAGCCAAGCTCTGGGAAATGCCAAGTGTTACAAAGCTTACGACAAGTGTACGAGTGTTTGCTTTCTTCAGTTTTTCTCCAACAAAAGCGCTAACCATGAATGGAAAGTTGAATTCGACTTTTGTTTGGTTTGAAGTGGAAGAGATGGTGGCTTTTGCAGGTCCCCATTCTATCTCTTTAGAAACCTTTGGCGACACTTCGCCTTGAAAAGTAAGAGTGGGAGAATTTCCAAGCACGCTCTTTAAACTGTAAGAAGGAAATGAATCAAAAACAAGTTCGGCTTGAAACAAACCTTGTGTTGCCGAAAAAGTCAAATTTTGAAGTGTTGCCCCCAAAACGGCAAAAGAAATTAGCACTAAAGCGGTAAAAATAAAAATTCTTCTCATTTTTTCTCGCCCTCCACTCACTTAATTATAAGTCCTTGCGGTGTAACGGTGTACAATTTTCCATTTGAAAGTTCCATGATCACAGCACTTTCAAATTCTGGTTTGAAGTACACCACCACGTAATTCTTTCCATCCCATGAAAAACGTGTATTCGCTTTTCCGAAATCAAATGTTGATTTCTTTCCTTCAAAAGAGAGTGTCACCATGTTCACTCCATACCCCTTAACACCACTCAAGTATCTCAAATTTTTATCAAAGCTGGAATCCGATAAAGAAACTTCCAAAAGATTGACAAGATCCTCTTGGCTTAACTTCACAACTAACGGTGTAAACGGATCTACTTCAATTTTCAGAGGATTCATATGATCCATAACAACTTTCTTTGAAAGTACGGCTTCAACTTGAAAAGATGGAGTGCCAAGTGATTCGTTACGGTTCATCGTTGTTTTAGGGAAAAAGAGTACGTATCCAACCCACAAGAACATCCCCACTATAACCATCAAAAGTATTGCTACAACAGCCTTGTTCTTCATATCATCCTCCGTAAATTTTTACAACAAGATTCTCTAATGTAACGTGCTCTTTGAGCGTGCCTTTGTATGCAAATCCTACATATTTAACTGGCATCATCGATTTTATCGACATTTCAACCACATTCACGTTCGTGTACTTCAAAAGCGTGTTCAACAATTTGACAACGTCAATTTCCACAGGTTTTTCAAGCTTTACAGTATCTCTCGATACACTGAACTTCGCGGAAGGGGCCGATTTCAAGAGCTCATTTTTGAGATGCGAAGGAGACACTTCACTGAGTTCGATCCTTTTTGAATAAGTTGAAAGTTGTTGATTCATTCTAAAGCTTTCAGAGTAAAGAGTATCGAACTTCTGAATCGATTTGGTTATCTTCTCAAGTTTCCCTGATTGAAGAAACAAGGTGACAAAATCAAAGGATATCATAAGACCAATTGCCATTAGTATCGTAAATATCACAAATTTTCTGTTCATAATTCACCTTTTGAAATCATAACGAATTCGCTGGAAGTTTTGTACCAGTTGGAGGTTTGGACTTTATTCATTTGGATTTTATAGCCGAGCTTTTTAAAGAGCATCTTCTCCAAATCCAATACATTATCGCCTTCAGGAATAAATTGAATCATCTGCAAAGTGGAAGCACTTTTTGTCTTGTAATGCAAGTAAGAAAGAGAAACTCTTCCACCTATTTTTTTGTACACACTGTTTACAGCTTGAATGGTCGAGTGAAATTTTCCCACACCTTCTATGAAATCTTTCATGTAAGACAAAATTCGTGATTTAGAGTTCAAAACGCTGTGATATCTTTGTATCTGTTCGTCGATCTTCGATTGAACCACACCCTTAGACAAACCAGCCAAAGATGGTATTCCAGCAATAGAAAGGAGATTTTTATCCGCTGAAAGGGCATTTTCGTAAATACCATCTATCATGTTCGTACTTATAAAATAAAAAGAAAAGCCAATCCCAGCTATTATCGCCATGGCTATGAAAAATTTAAACGGTCTTACTTTTCTTACCTTTTTTCGGTAGAAATTTATCTTTATAATTATCAGTCACCCCCCTTATCGCAAGACTGTATGCTCCCAAAGGGACGTCTAAACTGATGTTGAAAGCCTCTCTATGCATAAGCACTTCTTTGGCCATTTGAAAATTGCCCAAGACGTTGTGCCATACATCGAGGTGTTCTTCCATCTCCGATGTGAAAATGAAATGTTCCACCTCCGCATCTGACATGGAAAACCTTGAGAGCATCATCTTTGAAAGCCGTTGAATCTTGTCCGAAAGCTCTTGATAATGTGAATTTGCGTTTTGCCCATCTTTCAAGAGCTCTTTCGACCCACCTATTACGTTGTCGATCCCCATGAGCACTCGGTCTTTAAAAAGTTCAAGGTATGTGGAAGCAACATCTTCAAAAACCACAAATGTCACTCCTTCGAACAACTCATCTTTTAAGATGTATCCGAATTTGAAGTAGCCTGCATCTAAAATATCCGGAAATGGTAAGCTAGATTTGAAAAACAAACTGTTGAATTTTGATATATCCTCATTCCTGACGACAAGCACGGAAACATCTAATAAGTTAGGAACTTTTTGTCTTGTATCCACTTCAACTGTGATTTCATCTGGAGAAATTGAAAGCTCTTTCACTATTTGGAATTTTGCGGCGTTTGAAATCTGCTGTTCAGGCATTTTGGGAAGTTCTATTTTCCTAAAAAGTATTCTGTCTGGAAAAAGCGATGAAACTATCACATCCTCCATGTTAATTTTCAAAGAGGCTTTGATCATTCCAAGAGCGTGGAGTATTTCACTCTCATCGCTTAAATTTTCACCATCGAATGCTTCTTTCCTGTAAAGAATCGAAGTTGAAGAGATCAACTTCGTTTTCTTTCCATTTATCTTCAACTTCACTCCACTGGCTCCGTACCTTCCAATGTCTATCCCAACGTAATAACTCGTGAACAATCCCATATCACCACTCCAATTTTCTCACATTCACTTTCCCAATCACGGGAGTAACAGTTAAGATAACTGGTAACGAACCTTCAATTGAAAATTTCGTTTCACCAGAAATGTAAGGCACGCCATTTGAAAATGCGAAATGTGTGTCCCCTCTAACATCCACATTTAATTTGTAAGCTTTAAGAGTTCTTTTGCCAAGCATAACCCTTACAAGCTTTGTGGCAAGAAATACATCCACCCTACAATTTTTAAAATAAGAGACGATACGGGCATATCTTATCATGCTTTTCATGGTTTTCACATCTTCATATAACAAGGTTCTTTCGGTCATCGTGTTGAAAATCGGAAATACAAATGATAAAATCAACGATACAATAGCAATATAAACAAGCAGCTCTATCAAGGTATGACCAGCCTTCATTTTCCAAATCCTTGCCCCGCCCCATTTTCAAGGCTGAACATGGTTTGATAAAGGCTGAAGGTTAGGAACCCAACAAATATTCCTATAACCCCTATCATGGCTGGTTCGATCATGGAAACTATTTGTTTTAATTTGACTGATACTTCTTGATCGTAAAATTCCGCAACTTTGTTGAGCATCTCATCAACTCTTCCAGTTTCCTCACCGGTCCCAACCATTTCCACAAGCAATTGAGGGAAATACTTGGATTTCCCCATGGCTTCTTTAAGTGTCCCACCATTTTTAAGCGTATCGATCATCGAAGGAACCGATTTTATCAATTCATGATCTGATGTGGCATTGGCAGCCATTTTAACGGCTTCAGTGATTGTAACGCCACTTGATATCAAAGTGGCCAAAGTTTTACTGAAGCTTGAGGAAGTTTCAAGACGTCTAAGTTTTTTTATGGGAGGCAAGAGCGAAAGCATGAATCCCTTAGTCGCCATTCCATATGGCGTGCGCATGAAGAAATATCCTCCTATGAAGAATCCTATCAAAAATATCACGATTGCTATCCAATTATTCGCAAGATAATTGTTCGTGTTTATGAGAATGGCGACCACACCTCCAGGTTTTTTGCTACCAAAAGCCCTGAAAAGGTTGGGAAGTATAAACAAACTTATCACCATTAATATCAAAACGGCAAAGATGGACACGAAAACAGGGTAAGCCATAGCGGAACGTATTTCATCCCTGATCTTCTTCGAATTTTCATAAAAGGCCGATAATTTGGAAAGAGACTCATCGAGAACTCCGCCGCTCTCACCCGCTTGCATGAGGTTGATTAACACGGGATCAAATGCGCCAACCTTTTCAAATGCTTCAGAAAGAGACATGCCACCATCAATGGATAAGACAACCTCTGAGAGAATATCTCTAAAAGTTTTACTGAACGCTTCCTGCCTTGCCAAAAGGTTGATGGAATCTTTTATCCTTACACCAGCGTTTATCATGGTTGAAAATTGGCGCGTAAACAAAACCAAATCCCCCAATTTGGCACGTAGTCTCATACCTTTCCTTTTCTCTGCAACAGCTTGAACGTTGAGCACAACGTATCCCTCTTGGGATAATCTATTTATAAGGTTCATTTCGTTGTTGGCATCAAGTTTCCCTTTTACCATCTTACCGCTTGGATTCACAGCATCAAACACATAAGTGGGCATCTTATCACCTCACTTTTTCGTTTGAATTATATCACAACATGAGAAAGAGGATCGCTATTCGATCCTCTTTCTTCTTTTCTTCGCTGGTGCCGAGGCCTGGAGTTGAACCAGGGACACGAGGATTTTCAGTCCACTGCTCTACCACCTGAGCTACCTCGGCATTGGCGGGGACGACGAGGCTCGAACTCGCGACCACCGGTGTGACAGACCGGCATGCTAACCAGACTGCACCACGTCCCCACTCTTCCACGTGGTGGGGACAGCAGGGTTTGAACCTGCGACCTCCTGCTTGTAAGGCAGGCGCTCTCCCACTGAGCTATGTCCCCAATCCTTGGCGCCCTCATGGGGATTCGAACCCCAGCCGCCGGCGTGAAAGGCCGGTGTCCTAGACCACTAGACGATGAGGGCAGCTCGTCCGGACACGGATATCTTACCCTAAAAGAGGTGGCTTTGTCAAGTACCCATGATGACATCAAATTTTACGATTCTTTTTTAGTCAAGACGACCCTGTTTTTTCCCCTCATCTTTGCCAGGTACAGCGCTTTGTCAGCGAGCATCACTATATCATTTGATTCTAAGGCATCTTTTGGACGGCATGCAACGCCCAAACTTATCGTAACCTTAACGGGCGAATCTCCTGCCACTATCGATATTCTCAACCTTTCAGCTATGCTTTTGGCCGTGTTTCCTTCTATTCCTTTAAGAATTATTGCAAACTCTTCTCCTCCATAGCGTGCGGCAATATCTTCTTGACGTATTGAACGCTTTATCATCTCAGAAATGTAGGCAATGATCTTATCTCCCATCTGGTGTCCATAAGTGTCATTTACGATCTTGAAATCGTCTATGTCGATCATCACAAGACAAACCTTTTCATCTCTTTCGATCATTCCTTCAAATTTGTTGTAAAACTCGGTGTGGTTGTAAAGACCAGTTTGGCTGTCTCTTATAGCTTTCTCTTGAAGTTTTTCAAACTCATTTGAATTCTCAAGCGCGATGAAAACCTGATTCGCAAATATTTCCAAAATGGCTATATCTTCAAATGACGGTCTTTTACCGTCAAGCGGCTTATCTGGGGATATGAAGGCGATCATCTTATCGTTCCTATTTGTTATGGGAATCCAAAGCAGATCTTTTTCTTGCCAACTTTCGTCATCTATCACATCGTAATTTCCCAAATAGCTTGATTCCTCCGGAAGCTCTATCATCGCTTCCCCTGGTATGAAATACGAATGTGATACTTTGAATTCTTCCTTCATAAGGAACTTTATCATCTTAAGGGGCGGCGGATTTTTTTTAAGCCTTTCAAACTCCTCTTTTTCAATTCCCGAATAGGCGACCCGATTCACTTTACCATCCGGCGTGATCATGCTCACCAAAACGTATTCCCACCCAAGATCGTTATGGATGATAGAAGCGACACGCATCATCAAATCAACCAGCGACATATTCACTTTTAGCATTTCGGAAACTTCCAAGATTCTTTTGAGTTTGTTCAAACTCGTGGAAAGTTCTACTTTTTCTTTCTTCAACTCTTGATTGAATTTATCTTGGATCGACAACAATTTTGTGAAAATGACGGGGAAAACAAGAGCGTAGACGATAAAGATTTTCAGTATATCTTTTTCTTGAATTACAAGCATGAAAACCATTGGGATGGTCAAAGAAAAAAAAGCGACTTCTGTGCACGAGTTCTTGATAACATTTTTTAAGCCGTACCATCTATTCCTGAAATAATCGTAAAACATGTCGACCAGTATGGAATTAACGAGTTTAAAGACCAAAAGAGACAGAATTATCCCAACCCAATTGAAGTGAAAGATCTGCATTACCACTCCTGCAATGTAATAAGAAAGCGCATACTGCACACCACCGTAAAATCTGGCATACAAGTCATAATTTTTTCGATAGGCAAAGAGAGTGTTGACATACGCAATTATCGATGTTGGAATCGGGCCAAAGACAGCAAGCATGGGAAAGAGTGCGAAAAAATGTGGAACGACGGTTAAATCTCCAAAATTTGAGATTCCAAAAGATTGGATAAGATAGGCGAATATCGTCAGCGTAAAGAAGAAATAATAATCATCAATCGATAAAAACGCACCTTGTCCATAAGTAAAGATGACAAGGTAAAAAACGTTAAGTGTTAATATGGACAACATCAAAAATACCTTGTGTTCCTTTTCCCTCATATCCGCCTCCTTATTTTGCTTTCTTACATTTTACAATTTTGTGCCTTAAAATCAAAAAGAGCCCAGGAAATCTGGGCCCTTTTTATTTTAAGGAAGCTCAATGTACTTTGATTGTGAAGGTATCGATCGTTCCCGTGTAAGGCTTAAAAGCTTTTTCCTGTTTGTCATTTATCTGCTTAAGCACACCCTTAGCGGTAACAGTCATCGTGTTGCCATTTATATTAACAACCGTGTAATGATGAATGTCTGCTATGGATTTTACGGTGAAAGGCCACCATTTATCCTTTGGTTTCAGCTGATACATCGGCGCACCTCCGCCAGCGGTGGTTATATATGTAACGCCGTTCACAAAGAAATGTTCGTAGGCATGATAATGTCCGTTGAATACGATATTCACACCGTACTTTTCAAAAATGCCTTTCCAATGCTTCACCAACTGTGGATTACCGGTTTCATCCGTCGTATTCGTCCAAAATGGTTGATGGAAAATGACCACTTTGAATTTCGCATTTTCGTTGGCTTTAAGATCTTTTACAAGCCAATCGGTTTGTTTTTGCATCTTGGCAGCATCTTTTTCCATTAAGATCACATCGGCATCTAAAATTATGAAATGAACGGAACCGTAATTAAAACTGTACCATTCTTCCTGATCTGTTCCTCCGCCTTTTGGAAGTGGGAATGCATCGTAGAAATATGAGGAATTGTACTCATGATTTCCAAGAATTGGATAGTATGGAATGTTGGCGGCAAGATCGTGAATAGCCCAGAAAAATCTGCTCCAATTTGTTTTAACTCTTCCGTCCATTGTCAAATCACCGATGTTGAAAACAAATCGTGGATTTGAAGGATCTTTTGCTATCGCATCACAAACTATCTTATTTCTAAGCTGGAATGTACGGGTATCTCCATAAACCACAAATGAAAAATTCTTTAAAGAATCGTCAAGAGGTGTGGTTATGAATTTGAAAATTTTAGATGATTGTGAACCAGTAACTGGATCTTTTGAAATAACCATGTAAGTGTACTGAGTATTCGAATCTAAATTGGTAAGCTTCACGTGATGATAGACATCCAAAACACTTTCAGAAATGGATCCCATGAATTTTGCGTTCTTTGCGTAATCGGAAGATTTGGCGTATTTAACCGTTACAACGGATGGCAAGATCGTTTTGAGGTTAACGTAAACTGAATCGGTTGAAACGTTCGTCAAATACGTCGGCCACACGAAAGTGTTTTTTGTAACATATCCAACCGTTAACATCGGCAAGTTTCCATTACCTGTAACTACGAAGCTCATCGCTTTTGCCGTGTAACCCGGCTGATCAACGTTCAAAGAGTATTTTCCATTTTCAAGGTAGATGGTATATTCTCCCGCGGCGTTGGTTTTTGTTTCACTAACTGTTAGACCATTTGCATCTTTGACAACTAACCTCGCAAGTGGAACCGTGTTACCAAATGTATCAACGACTTTCCCCTTCATTGTCGAATAGGGCACGTTGCGAAGATCGAATGTGGTCTTCTCAACATCTGCCAGTGTAGGCGCAACTATGAATTCCCTTTCATAGGTAATGGATTTCCCGGCTCCTATTATCGCTTTTGACATTATCTCAGGATCACTGTATATGTAAGCGATGTGAACCGGTTTCATCTTTCCGGTTTTAGGATCGATTTGGGTTGTCGTAAAACCATAAGATACACCGTCACCCGACCCGGCAACAAGCAAAGAATTGAAATTTTTGAAAGAAAACCCGTTTCCGAAGAGAAAAGGTCTAGCGTATCCAAAGAAGACCGCATCTCCAAGGATCATCGGTCCAACGGCTTTGTTTGACGTGTTGGTGAGGGTTGTTCTGATCACAACGTAATCAGAATTCCCATACAGCGTGTATGTCGTATCGATCTTCATGAAAGGCATGTCGCTTTTGTATCCAATCGCCTCTAAAACGGCGTTGCCAGTCTTCTTTCCATCATCTTTTATGACTACCTTTTTGTAAATCGCTTGTTTTGGCCATCCGTAGTACGTGTGGCCTTCATCAAACAGATCGTTGCTTAGCTCGGCAAGAGATGCATCCAATATGTTTCCACCGCTTTTCATATAACCGTGAAAATTGTCTGGTGCACCTATCAAAACTCGTACCGACGAATTTTGAAGGATGTAATCTCCCATTCGTCCTGATGCAGCAGGTCCCCCAATGAGTTGTGATTGATTGGTCACTTGCATAGCAGTGGCTGCAAAAATGGTCACCGTCATTGCAAGAAGTACGATCAAAAACACACTCCTCTTCAACAATTTAATTCCCTCCTTTTTTGAATTCAAGTTTAAAAACCTTGAAAAGAATTTGCCCTTTGATTATATCATGATTACAAATTCTTTGACAATATCTAAAATATGCGCTATCATAAGATATGAATAACAAAATATGAACAACAAAAAGGAGGATGTTAGAATGGAACTTGTAGGTCAAATAGTCATTTACATGTTGATCGGTGTTTTAGGAGTTTTAGGGGCGTTTTTGCTTTTTTCAACGATTAGCATGTATTCTCCTCAACCTGTTTTGAACTTATCACCACTTAGCACACCGTCAACTTTCAAAAACGTCGTTTCAGTGAATAAAGAATTGTCGATTCTATCTTGGAACATAGGATATGGTGGCCTTGATGCTTCAGAAGATTTCTTTATGGACGGAGGGAAAATGTCCATGCCCGCTAATAAAAAAGTGGTAGATGACAACATGAAAGCGATAAAACACTTTTTGTCTTCAAACGAAAGCGATTTCGTCTTGCTGCAAGAAGTGGATTGGAACGCTGCAAGAACTTACGGCGTGAATGAAGTAAAAGAAATCACAGCTGAGCTTAAAGATCACTTTGAGTACTACGCGTTGAATTACAAAGTAAACTTCATCCCAGTTCCAATAGATCATCCCATGGGAAATGTGACATCAGGTATTATCACACTGACCAAATACAAACCTTTCAAAGTTCAAAGATGGACCTTTCCTGGTGATTACGCTTGGCCAGTCAACTTATTTCAACTCAAAAGATGTTTTATGGCTTCTTGGTACAAGACCACGAATCCGAATAAAAATCTGGTCTTTGTGAATTTACACCTTTCAGCTTTTGACAAAGGTGGGAAGTTAAGAAAAAAGCAGCTTGATTATTTGAAAGAGTTTATCGTTAAGGAGTACAATAAAGGCAATTACGTGATCGTAGGGGGAGATTGGAATAACATGATGCCTGGCATATCCATTGATCATTTCAAATTCACAACCCCAATGAAATATTTGGATATATACATAAGTATTCCTGAAAATTGGTCACCTACAAATTGGAAGTGGGCTTTCGATCCCGACATACCAAGTTTGCGCTCTGATGAAAAACCGTATGTCAAAGGCGAGAACTTCACAACCATCATAGATGGCTTTTTAATCTCACCAAATATCGATATTATGTCAGTAAAAACCTTTGACCTTGGATTCAAAAACAGCGACCATAATCCAGTAAAAATGATTGTGAGGCTAAAATGATTTGATTTTAGAGATGATAAGTTGAAAACCCGAACGAAGCAAAGCTTAAAAGCGATTAAAATTGGAATATACGGAAATGTGGTTTTAGCGCTCTTCAAAATGACAGTAGGCTTATTCGCGCTTTCAGTTGCCTTGATAGCCGATGGTGTTGATACGATTTCAGATGTGGTAAAATCCATCTTCGTTTACCGAGCCATAAAGATGGCATCTCTACCGCCTTCTCCTGAATATCCATATGGGTATGGCAGAGCAGAAACCATTGTGACAAACATGGTGGGTATGTCTGTGGTCTTCACAGCAATTCTTATTTTCATGGAGTCGATGAAAGATTTTGGTAAGTCTAACGCCATTGGTTATCTTATGATCATCGGGGCCTCTGTAAGCATCATAGGAAAAATAGGGCTTTCCTTCTACATGTTTCGAGTGGGAAAAAACTATTCCAATCAGGCAGTTTTGGCAAACGCCAAAGATTACCTCAGTGATGTTTTTTCATCGGCAGCTGTGCTGATAGGAGGCATACTGATCCGTTTTACAAACAACACGAATTTCGATCCATTCGCTTCCATGTTCGTGTCCATTTTAATAGGGTATATGGGTGTCGAAATAGTAAAGTCAAGCATTCCTGAGATCATGGAGAAAAAAGAAGCACCTGAGATAATAAAAGGCATAGATGATATCGTCAATGAAACGCCTTATACTTTTCACCCGCATCTTGTAAGAATTAGAAAGTTGGGCCCATACTATTTAGTGGACATGCACGTGGAGCTCCCAGGCAGAATGAGTCTGAAAAAATCACATGAAGTGGTTACTTACATAGAAAAAAAGATAAAAACGCGCTTTCCGCAAGTAAAAGATGTCATCATACATTCGGAACCAATCGGAGGAGGAAAAGATAATTGGGGGGAGAGTTAAAAAGCGATTTTGTGGTAAAATACAGAAAATGAAAGCAAAACGCCTTTTGACAATTCAAGGGGAGAAAATTCGTTCAAGGAGGATGAAAAGATGACGATTGGAGATTTCATTCACGGCGGGGGTCCTATACTCATTGTGGTGTTGCTCCTTGGAGCAGTGGGATTGTTTTTTTTCTTTGAAAGACTTTTTGTGGTTTTGAAAGAGAAATCCGAATTGAGGACTTTATCTGTTAAAGTTAGAAATGCGATAGCCCAAAAGAACGTTACCGCTTCTAAGCAATATTGCAGATCGTCTTCAAGTATATTTTCTTCAGTGATGCTCAAAGCTTTTGAATATTATGAGAAGAATCACATTTCAGAATTTGAAAGTGTTCTTCAAAGTTTTGTGGAAGATGAAACATTCAAACTCGAAAAGAACTTCAGATACATAAGTATGTCAATTTCCCTCGCTCCCTTAATAGGTTTTTTTGGAACCGTTGTGGGTATGGTTCAGGTTTTTGGTGGCATACAATCAATGGGAGGAATTGCAGGTCTGAAAGGTCAAGCATCTCTTGCGGCAGGCATAAGTGTGGCCCTTTATACAACTGTTGGAGGTCTTGCCGTGGCAATAATAATGGCAATTCTTATGACGCTTTTAAGAGAGTTTGAGGATAGGCTTATCGCTACAACAATTGACGAAATTCGTGTGTCAGTTGGAAAATTGAAATCCATCCCTGCGGGGGAGGTGCATTGAGTTGAGAAGAAGGCCCGGTAACGGGGCAGAGGATTTCAAGATAGAACTGACGTCGTTGGTTGATATCATGTTCTTGTTGATCCTCTTTTTGGTCTTGACCACGACCTTCACCGTAAGCCAAAGCAAGTTCAAAGTAAAGTTGCCAAGTGCCGTTACCAGTACTTCACAAGTTACACAGAATAAGAAAATTTTGAACATCGTGGTCACCGCTGATAACTCTGTTTATGTAGATGACACCAATATAGGTATTAAAGGTTTAATGAGCTTTGTCACCACCTATGTTGATCAATATGGAACACCGACTTCCGTTTACTTGAAAGCGGATCGAGATGCCAAATACGGCACGATAATAAAAGTCATGGATGTGCTTAGAAATAGAAAAATCTTCAACATAGATTTAATAGTAAGGAAACTCCAGTGAACTGGAGGTGAGTTGATGAGATATGTAACTTCCAGCATTTTAGCCGTGGTGTTGGAGCTGCTGATTGTAATTGGTTTGGTTGGCATAATGGGGGCATCATCTAAGAAAATCGTAGCTTATCCTGAGATAATATCCATAAACTTGAGCTCGGCACCGGCGATGTCTATGGTTTCATCTCCGACCTATGTTACTCGTAAAGGGGAAAGTGGGAAAAATAAGATAAGCCCTAAACTTTCTCAAACCGACGCCAAAATCATAAACACGCTTAAAAACATCACACTGGCACCTTCTAAAGGTGTCGGTAATCCTAAGGGATCAAAAGTGCCACTTTATGAAGAAAAAGTGGCGTCAAGCATGCCGTCATCTCCATCTGAATTTGTGAATCCATCTGAGGTAAATCCTTCGATTCCAAAAGGCACAAACCCACAATTTATCCAAGTCAACGCTTCTACCACGCTCATATACAACTTTTCACAACTTGTGAATCTCGGCATTCCAAATTTCAGGGCGGTTCAAGGTGAGATGAAGCGGGATTACGAGTTGGAGCTTTCCAAGCTTCCAACGGCAATGGCATATACACTTAGTGGGGTGGTTAAAGGAATAGCCGAAGTGCAGAGAGATGGTAGTGTTAGAATTCAGAAAATAATAAGCTCTCCGAGCGTGATTTTAACGGACATTTACGTTCGCAACATCGAGAAAATCGTGAGTTTTCCACGAAGCTTTGCGCTTAAAAACATAGAGATAGATGCGATATTCAATCCATCATCTGGAGAGATAAAATGACTCTTACCATCTTGTGGTCATCTTAACTTCACTTTTTTGTATTAAATTGTAACGAGATATGAGAGCTCTGATATCTTCCTTCACGTATATTCTCACCAACTGAAGCGCATTAGCCGACATGAGTTTATAGGTAGGATATTCGTGTTCAAATTTCTCGAAGGTCATAACCTTTCCACTTTCATTTTGAATGTAAACACGATTGCTAAGAAATTCATCTGGATGTACAAGAGTGAGCTTATAAGGTGTATCCACCACGAAAAGATCGTCAAATTTTCTTAAAAGTTCTTCGACCTTCTCATGATCGTCTTCACTCACATCACCACTTTTGATCACTCTCTTTAAACGCACTTTCATGCTGTTCAGAGTTTCTTCTCCAAGAGATTTTGAAATGGTGGTTGGATCGATGCCTGTCGCTGAAAAAGGAATTTCTATCACCAGCTTCCAGAGTTCTCTGTTTTTCAATCTCCGGATTATCTCATGAGAACGCTTCAGTTCTTTTGTTTTTTTCTGTGAATTTTGATAAAGCATTTCCATTCTTTCAATCACGTAATTATCTGTAAGATCTAAGAACATGTTTAAATCTTCCAACGATCTTTTAAAGTCAAGTACATTCATGGCATTACGAAGAAGCTCTTGGATCATCATATCGGCCGCTCTGGAAGTTTTATGAAAGTAAACGTTTTTGTACATCATGAACCTTCCGAACAAAAAGGTGTATATATCATCTACCACTTTAACGTTGTAAGTCAGAACATCCCTTTCATCTCTTTTGGAGATCAGCGAATTTCTTATTATTCGGTTCAGTGGAACTGCGCCGTAATGTTTCACACCACCGAAATAAGCGTCCCTGAGAACAAAATCCATTCTATCCGCTCCAAGTGGACCCTGGATGATGTTGAAAACGGGATCTCCAATATTTTCTCCGATGAATATTTTGTTCACTCTTTCCATCAGCTCTTTGAAAGGATGTTTGAAGGCTTTTCCAAGTGTCCTCTCCATATCCTCATCAACGCGTTTTTTAAACCTTTCAGAAGAGGCGTCAAATTTTTGTTTCATACACTCTGGAAGCTTTTCTAACAGGAGTTTTTCTCTAAATTGATCGTGCCCTTCTTTATAGCCAAGTGAAGAATAAACGACGTCGTCAAATTGATGACTAAAAGGGCCATGACCGATGTCATGAAGCAAACCGGCAAGTCTACAAAGCCTGAACTGAGGAGAATCTTCTCCAAAAAGATGTGCCGCGTACATTCCAGAAACATGCATCACGCCTAAAGAGTGAGAAAACCTTGTATGAGTGGCAGAAGGATAACTCATCTGAGCTCCAGCAAGTTGCGACAACATTCGTAGCCTTTGAACAACTGATGTGTCCACTGTTAAGATTTCTAAAGGATAAAGAAAGACTTCGGAATACAACGGATCCCTTGAAACTTTATGATACAATGGAATCGCCTCTTTTCTACAACAAACAATTTTACCATAACGGGTGATCTGAATGTACATTTTGATTCAATTCGTACTTCTTGCAATTTCATTTGTGATTTTAGAACGCGGAGCCGATTGGTTGGTAGAAGGTTCATCCTCTTTGGCAAAACGGTTCAAAGTTTCCGATCTTTTCATAGGACTCACCATAGTTGCATTTGGGACAAGTGCACCAGAATTCGCAGTTAGCGTGCTTGCAGCAATCAACCATAGTGGAGGAATAGCCATTGGCAATGTCATAGGATCGAACATAACCAACATAGCACTTGTACTTGGCGTCTCATTTCTCGTTGGCGGCTCTTTGATCGTAAAAAAACAAACTTTACGCTACGAGATGCCTTTGATGCTCATCGCCCAGCTTTCTGCCACGATGATGCTTTTGAAAGATGGCTACCTTGATTACCATGACGGTATCGTTCTGTTGTGTTTGATGGTCATCTTTCTCGTTTACGCATTTTCAACTTCAAAGGAAGGCTTCGTTGAAGAAGTTAACACCAAGTCCCACGGATTGATCGCCTCTTCTTTGCTGGCACTTGTCGGATTGATCGGGGTAACTGCTGGTGGAGAATTGGGGGTGTACTCCGCTGTAAATCTTGCAAGGTCCTTCAAGGTCAGTGAAACCTTGATTGCCACAACGATCGTGGCATTTGGAACAAGCGTACCGGAACTCGCAACATCGGTGAAGGCCTCTATAAAATCGAAAAGCGATCTTGCTCTCGGAAACATAATTGGATCCAATCTCTTCAACATTCTTGGTGTTCTGGGCGTCGCTTCTTTTATTTCACCAATAAAACCTGACAGATCTGTAAATGTGGATCTCATTTTTATGAACGCTATTGGGGTTTTGCTGTTTCTTCTTTTCTTGAACAAAAAAAGAAAGACTGTAAAATGGAAAGGTTTGATACTTTTGTTATCTTATACACTTTACATAGCATACGGTATATTTTTAAGATGATTTTCAAATCCGTGTTAAGATTTCTTTGGATATCCAATCACATCTCTGATTTTCCCGTATAAAGGCTTCAATCGAGGATACATATGAGAGTACACTTTTTTGAAAAGCTCCTCATATATGCCAACATTTTCCATTTTGGGATTGAATACCTCTCCATATCTCACCATATTCTTAACAGCATCACCAAAGCTGTTGTACGCTCCGAGACCGACAAAAGCATCGATCGCAGCCCCCAATCCAGAAGATTCATATGTTTCTCCTCGGTAAACCGGCAAATTGAAAACATCAGAAGTTATCTGGCAAATTTCATCGCTTTGAGCTCCTCCTCCAGAAACGGAGACTTTCTTTATCTTCATCCTTCCCACTCGTTCTATTTTTTCCTTTCCATCTCGTAAAGCGTACGCAAGTCCTTCTATTATCGCTTTGTAAATATGTGCTCTGGTGTGAGCGCTTCCAAAGCCGATCATCGCTCCCTTCGCTTCCGGCATTTTCAACCCCGGTGTCCAATAAGGTTGAACCATCAATCCAAGAGAACCTGCAGGAACTTTTTTAAGAAAGTCATTCATGAGCTCCTCAGGCGCTATGCCTTTCTTAATGGCTTTCTCAACTTCTCTTGCTCCAAATTCTTCCTTAAACCAAGCGATCATCCAAAAACCCCTAAAAATTTCAATTTCAGGATTGTAATAATTAGGCACTGCCGCCACGTAAGCGGGCATGTATTTAACGGGCTCAAAATATTTTTTTGTGGTAACTTGAATGGTGGCTGTTGTCCCAAAACTCAAGCTCGCAATATCTTCGGAAAGGGCTCCCATCGCAAGTGTTTCACAACTCTTGTCGGAGGCGGTTGCAAAAATTGGTAACCCTTCTGGAAGGCCTAAAAAGTTTGAAGCTTCTACGGTCAATCCTCCTATTTTCTCAGATGGTTCAACAAGTTCAACGAGTCTTTCTCTGTTTACTGGAAATATGATCGATTTTATGTCATTTGGAGAAGCCCAGTCTTTTTTTCTATGATCGAATGGCAAATAACCTACCTGTGATGCCTTGGAATCGACGAATTTCCCAGTTAATTTGTAATTGAGGTATCCTGATAAAAAGAGGAATTTAAACGCTTTTTTGAAAATGTCAGGCTCATTTTGCCTTATCCAATTTACCTTTGCTTCACTTTGAGCAATCCTTGACGCTTCTGACATTCCGATCAGCTCATAAGCGATATTTTTAAAAAACGGTATCTTCGAATCGAATTTGGCCTTTCTCTGATCCAACCACACGATGGCAGATCTTAAAGGGTTGCCTTTTTCGTCCACAACGACAAGCGTTGCCCTTTGAGTGGTAACCCCCATGGCTCCTATTTTCTTTGCGAGCCTCGGAAAAGATGCCAAGATTTTCCTAACAGCTTCTCCCAAACTTTTCCAATACAAGTCTGTCTCCTGTTCTGCCCAACCAGGATTTTTACTGAAATATGGAGTGTAGAACACCCTTTCTTCTTTTAAAATCTTCCCTTGACTATCGAACAAAAAAGCTTTCAAGCTTTGCGTTCCGCAATCTACAGAGAGAACAAGATCTTTCACTGAAATTCCTCTTCTCAATTTCTTTGATTGTAACAAAAAGCCCCGCAAAGCGGGGCTTAGATCTCTAAAAGTATTTCTTACCTCACATCTGCTTCGCTAAGTTCATCTGCCTTTTTTATGGCCTCCTGAAGAAAATCGTAGTCGAGAATAAAGGGATATTTTTGAGCCCAATGTTTTATCTCCTCAGGGTGACTCTGAAGCCAGAGTCTGTCCAGACCTTCTCCATGAGTTGTGCCTTTTTCCTTTATCTCTTCGATATTTTCTTTGAACTCTTCTTTCCAAACCGGATCGAGCTCTTTGTGAAGCTCTTCCGAGTATTCATTCAGCACTGGCGCGAGTTTGTCTATTATCTTTCCTTCACTATCATCTGTCGCCACGGCATGATGCTTTTTGACGACATCTCTGAGTATCCAAGGATTATCTATGATCATACATGGCGTTAAAAGGTTGTCTGAATGTGGTTGATGGAATCGGATGTCCGCAAGGAATGGCGATTGGAGAGCTTCAACCAACGACTTTTCATTTATATTGTCAGTTGAGAAGTGCGCGAATATGCAAGGTTCCACATTCCCTCTGTTGTCTATATGAATGTAACGCCTTCCACCAGCGATACAGCCTCCAACACTTGGTGCGTCATTCCAGAAGTCCATGAGGAAATACGATTTTTTGGCTCTCAAGCCTCTGACGAAGTCACCCATTTTTTTCCTCTGTTCGGGCAACGGCATCAATTCCGGAATTGGATCCCTTCCAACAGGCATGAAGAGGAAAAGCCAACCGAAGAACGAACCTTTGTCGACCCAGAAATCGTACAGCTCATCAGAAGTTAAGGTTTCAAAATTCGTTCTCATGAAGACAAAAGAGTTTCCGTAAATCACGCCTCTTTCCTTAAGTTTATCGGCAGCGGCGATTATCTTTTTGTAAGATCCTTTTCCCCTCGTTTCATCCGTTTCTTTTTCCCAGCCATTAACGCTGAGAACCGGGTAAATATTTCCAAGTTCTTTTATCTGATCGGCAACTTCGTCAGTTATGAAGGTGGAATTTGTGAATATTTGAAAGAGACAATCGTTGTGTTTTTTGATCAAAGGGTAAAGCTCATTCCATCTGACGAAAGGCTCCCCACCCAAAAAAGTGTAGAAATACGTCCCAATGGCTTTTCCTTGAGTTATGATATCATCAACTTTTTCAATTGGCATGTCGTCGTTCTTCTCGTAATTAGCAGAGTAACAGCCTTTGCAAGCCAAATTACATCTCATCGTTGGACTTATCAAAATAGTGTAAGGTGCGGCAAAGCCATTTTTCTTAACCGTTTCCTCAGCATTGTATTTCATCCAAGCAAGATTGACGTTCACAAGAAAGTTAATAAAGAATTTCTTGACTATTTCTTCATCCTTTTTGAAAAGGCTTACGATCCATGCCCTTGAACCAGCACTTTTTGCCGTCCATTTGGCAAATTTGGACAATTTATCCGTCCCACCTACAGTTTTCTCGAGTTTTATCAGAGATTCCATGGCTTTATCAAAATTGTTTTCCGGATCTTTTGCTATGTAGCTAACGTACTTGTTCACAGCCGTGGATATGGCCAATTTAGTTGCCTTATCTTTTATGGTGCTTCCTACTCCCATGTTAATCGCTCCCTTTCAGATCAAAAAATTTACCGTTCGGTCAAAACCATTCGAACTAATTGTACATGAATTGAATTTAAATGTCAAGAACTTCACACAAAAATTCTTGTTTTTGAAATATTTTTTTGTTATCATGATCTTTAGAATATCATGGAAAAAATCATCAAAATGAAAATGGAGGCGATTTCTGTGCCACTTTATAGGTATATTTGTTCGAAGTGTGGTCATGAAGCTCTGCTTTTGAAGAAAATTTCTGAAGCCGATGAGGCGCGTTGCGATGTTTGTGGTGGAAAGATGGTCAGACAGATTGGAAACGTGGGAGTCGTCTTCAAAGGAAATGGTTATTATTCAACTGATACAAGTAAAAAGTTCGCAAAAAAGACTGTTAAATCCACTTCATGAGTTTCTTAGGGTATTGAAAAAGATGATGACTTTGTGATATTGTAAGAATGTATATGCGTCGGGGCGTGGCGCAGATGGCTAGCGCGTCTGCATGGGGCGCAGGAGGTCGCTGGTTCAAATCCAGTCGCCCCGACCAAAAAGACCCATCGAGGATTCGATGGGTCTTTACACTTTAAAAAATTCAGTGGCTTTTTTTGTCATTTCCCGGGTGTTTCTGGTGATCTCCAAAAGCAATGAACCGTTGAGTTTTAAATAAGCCCAAACCGTTTTGTTCATAATAGGAATCGCATAATTTCCGGAAGCAGTTGGATTTAACACGTTTGCCACAATATCCGCGGCATGTGAAATATAAGTTATATCCTTTATATTTTCCTCTTCAACTTTCTCGGGTTCATGATGAAAGTTCACCGCCACTTGTATCTCGTGAGGAAATCCCCATTTTTCTATAAGGTGGTTGACAACAGAAACATGATCTGGAATCCCCAATTTATTTTCGGATTGCAGATATGTAAGAGAAGAAGCAGATGCAAGTTGAACTACTGCATCCGTATAACTTGGAAAAAGACGGGCTATAACTATTTTTCCTAGATCATGGATCATTCCTACCAAAAATGCCTCTTCTTTGTTTATATACCCAACGCTGTTGGATATATTCTCAGTGGCTATCGCGGTTGCGATCAGATGCCACCAAAGTTTGTCTGTGCTGATGCCCGCTTTCAATTCAGACGTGAAAAAGGCATCGTGCATGTATATACTTGTGACAAGATTTCTAACGGTTTTAAACCCAAGTATCATCACAGCATGAGATAAGGTTGATATCTTTTGAGGGAGACCATAATAAGCCGAATTTGCCAATTTCATCACCCTTACCGTCAAATTCGGATCTTTTTCTATAACTTCTGTAAGTTCTGAAGCAGAAACTCCCGGCTGAGCCACGAGCTCCATAACCTTCGAAACGACAAAACTCGGCGTGGGAATTGAATCGAGCTTCTCAAGAATATCATTTAGAGTTTTAGACATTTTATACCTTCATCGTCTTTAAGATTGTGATAACCAATCTTTTTTTGGAAGAGAAAACTTAAAAATACACACATCTTGACCTTCGACCCATATTCTTCCATGATGCTTTTCCATTATCTCCTTTGCCAACGCTAAGCCTAACCCTGTTCCGGATGCCTTCGCTTTCATAGTCTCCATCCTGTAAAACTTCTGGAATATCTTTTTCCGCTCTTCTACTGGAATTGAAATTCCGTTGTCGTACACTTCTGAAACGTATTCATCTTCTTTTTCTCGTAATTTTATAATAACTTCCGGTGAAAGGTTATCGTTGTATTTAAAAGCGTTGACCACCAAGTTGTCCACAACTTGCCTTATCCTTTTTGGATCTGCAGTCACATAGGCATTTACAAGGTTTTGAGGAATCGATATTCCAAACTTTATGCCATTTTCCATCGCACGTGCTTTAAGACCTTCTTGAGACTCTTTAAGTACTTTTATAAGATCTATTCTTCTAAAATTCATTGGAAAACTATCGGATTCAAGTTTGGAAAAATCGAGCATGTCACTCACGATGGATTGCAGGTGCTCTCCTTCATTCTTAATCGTTCCAACGAATTGTTTAAGAGTTTCAGCGTCAAGTTCACCGATCGAATCTAAAATGGTTTCAGAATACGCTAATATCGCCGACAACGGTGTTTTCAACTCATGAGATATACTCGCAACAAAATCGTTTTTCATCCTATTTATCTTTTGAAGACGTTCCAACTCCTTTGTGTTGGTTATATCTTGTATAGAGGCCACTACTTTAAGACCAGAAGATAACTCGACTGGCACAACATGAACGCTGTAGAAATTTTTATCATTTTCGATCTCGTTGGACACTTCGACTCTATCAACGAAGGAAATGTTGACCATTTCTTTGACCTGTTCCTTTAACTCCGTATTATCCTTTATAAGGGCTCTGTAAGGGAGATTGGAAAATTCCTCATTCCTGTAAATATCTTCAACTACCACAGCGTATTTAAGTGAATTCAAAACATTTTCAAGATAATATTTAGCTTCGACAACTTCTTCGTTTCTTTTGACAAGTTCCTTGGTGAGCTTCATGTTCTCTATAACCATGGATGTTTCAAAAGCTAAAAAGCTTTCAATATCTATAATACCTCGTGTGATATGATTCACATCACTCTTTATACCCATAATCAGCACACCTAAATTCTTTGTCCTGCTGAATAAAGGTACAAAAAGAACTACGAAGTTCCCAATCGGAGTGATCGAAAGACGATGTTTATGAATCGCCCAATTTGCGAAATCCAAAGTTTGTGAATTCAATTTCTCCCCAAATTTATCTTTATCTGAAATGTAAGAAAACCAACTGATATCAAAAAAATTGGACGAGATTTTTTTTAACTCTTCAACGCAGGCACGCACCGTCTCAGCGATGTTAAGCCTGAGCGTGAATGACGAAAGCAAAGACGAAAGCTCTGGAATTTCTTTTTTCTTGCCTAAAACAGTCGTCCTTATATCGATTCCCCCTAACTTCCTACTTTTCTCTTCGAATCTTCATTTTTCGCCTTTATAACAGGTTTAGGCTTTATCAAAGGCTTTACGATCTTTTCAAGGATTCTGAGAAATTTGGTGAAAAAAATTTCCTCCGTGGAAATGGGCTTAACCTTTATAGAATACACACCTGAGAGGTTGGCCATAAGTATGTCTGTAAAAAGTTGATCCCCAATGACCACCACTTCATTCCTGGATATTTCATACTTCTTTATGATCTTCATGAATTTAGAGGTAAGTGGTTTATGCGCACTCCTTACAACAATTATATCGGCATTTTTTGAAATCCAATCAAGAGAAAGTGATTTCCCATTTGAAAATATGACAACATGTACCCGTTCCGAGAGTTCTTTCAAAAGTTTAAAAGTTCTTTTATCTAAACTTGACACTCCCCACTTGGCAAGCGTGTTGTCCATATCGAACACGAACAACTTTACTCCGTTTGAAATCAATTTATCATAATCGATTTCAAACACGTTGGCATGCCACTCGTTTGGGGAAACGAGTTCGCTTATTCTGAAAAGCCATCCAAAGGTGTAGAGAACTATTTTATAAGATATCTTCTCAAGTAAGGCTGTGAATTTCAGGAAAAACCCCACACCTGGATAAGGGGCAACTAATATCGTGTACATTCCAAGCCTGTTACCTGCTATGATGTCGGTAAAAAAAAGATCTCCCACCAACACAACCTTTGACGGCTTAGTTCTTAATTTAGATAACGCCAACTTCAACGTTCTCAATCCTGGTTTTCTCGCTTTGGCAAAAAGGTGAATCTTTTGCACTTTATCTCTTAGATTTTTAGCCCTTTCAAAAGGTCCGTTGGTCACCACAGCCACCTTAAAACCTTTCTCTATCAAAGATTCAAAAAGTTTAACCACATCTTCGGAAACATGCCGTCTAAAAGGTGCAAGTGTGTTGTCGTAATCGAAAATAAACGTATCAAATCCTAAGAGTTTGAACTTATCATAAGCTATCTCATGAACATTCTTCACGACTTCTCTTGGTATTGGCTTTCTAAAGAACTCCACGATTCGGCTCATATTTCACCACTCTTAAATGTAGTTCATCCCTTAATGAGTCTAAAAGTTTTAACACATCACTCAACTCATCATCAACAACCAAAATCTTCAACAATCCAGAAACCGGATCTATGTGTCGAACGTTGATCAAATTGTCTTCTGCCTCAAGGATGTAATTAAGTGTATGAACTGCAGACTTTGGAATTTCAACATACACATCGTATTCTATATTACTCAAAAATCCACCTCCGCACCATAGGAAAAGATGGTAGAGTTTCCATCGAAATCTGCACCTATCCAACTTTCAACATACGAAAAAAAGAAACGAAAATTCATATTCACTCTTCCTTTTAGGTTGTAAGAACCATTGGATTTCAGCCGTGCAAGAGCTCCAAGAGAAAATTGTATGGGTTCAAATCCAAAAGGTTTTGAACTTATCTGAAGACTTCCAGAGTACAAATCGTTATTCATATTAAAAGCCGCTTCTACGATTCCTATTTGACTGAAATATTTTGCCATCAATTTCATAATTGGAGTTGACTCTAAGCTCATTTCACCATTGAGAGTGAAACTGTTTGCGATCAAGCCTGCTCTTAGATTGGGCACGGCATCATCGTAGCAATAAGAGATATATGGAGAAAAACTCCCTGATTTATATTGCAAAATTACGTTTGGTTCAAAAATAACGGGAGAAGATCGTACAACGTACTTTCCTCCAACAAATGCCCTGAAATTTCCGAAAGAAGCTGGTAGCTCAGCAAACAGTGAAACGGTTGATTCAGAGGAAATGGCGGCTCCAAAAGAAATGTCTGAGTGTGTTGAGACCTTTCCAGATACACTTCCTTCTTTCATCGAAATTAGGAAAGCAAATGGACCAAAAGCGAATGAAGAAGACAAATTACTTATATAACTTTTTTCGTAGTCGTAAGCGATCCAATTTGATATCAAAGGAGTATCAATTTTCATACCGAAATGTTTTTTTGTGGTCCAAAAAGCGTACTCATTTTCCCTTAAATATTTTCCAATGGTCTCTAAGCCTCCCAAAGGTGAATACGCTGTGATTTTTTTCTTCATTTCAAGAAGTGAAAAGGAAGGAGTTAATTTCTTTTCAGATTCAAAAGGTACAACACGAACGTATATCCCTTTGGAAAGGTTTATATCTTCAAGTTCAAATCCTTTGAATGCCTTAGGAACTTTCTCGAAAGAAGGTTGAGATTTTGAAAAAGCTACTCTGGGCAATGTGAAGGTGAACGGCAATTTAAGAACACACTGGCTTAGAATATTCTTGCGAGTTATTCCAAGAGTGGCAAATTCAACGCTTCTTACAGATTCTATGCTTGCTTTGTACTCTTTTTTTGGAATGGCAAGGATTCCTTCGTTGATTTGAGCTGCTTTAGCCTGTCTGACAAAAGAAAACTTCGCTTGAAGTGGAAAAATGGAAAATCTCCCAAATTCCTTTGGATTTTCAACTCCCAAATTTTTCGATGAAAACCCCCCACTTGGCTCCAACTTGTGAGCAACGAAATTCGTGTTTATTTCCAGCAGTATAGGTTGGGCCAAAATAGTGGCAGCTACAAGAACAAAAGCCGCCACAACGACAAAGCCCTTCACGCTTATCACCGCTTTCCTAATTCAGAAAGCCTTTTCTTAGCCAAAGCAGCTTGACCAGAATTTGGGAATTTCTCTATTATCGTGTTGTAAACTTGGAGGGCAGCAGAATTTTGACCCAAATTCTCGTAAGACATGCCTATGTAGTAGAATGCTTCTGGGACTCGTGAATCACCACCGAAAAGAGAAACCAAACTGAAAAATGCTTCTTTGGCATTTGCATACTTTCCAATTCTGTAATACATCATGCCAAGTTCATAAGCTGCATCTGGCGCAACGCTACTGGATGGATAATTCGTATACACCTCTTTAAAGTATTTTGCAGCTTCAGTCGCGTTGTTTTGGGATTGATAATATTTTCCTTCAATGTACAAAATCCCGCCCATCGCATCATTTGACATCTTTTTGCTAAGTAGAGATGAAGCTATTGCATGAGCATTTTTAAGATCCCCGCTTTTAAAATAAGCATATGCTTTGTAAAAAAGAAGATCGTTTTTGCTTGAAATGTTGGTTAAAGTACTTAAAACTTTATCCACATAGGGTGGAATCTGAGTGTATTCACCGAGTTTTTCAATGGCAACCGCTTTCAAAACATAAACGGAAGAGGTGTACAGCCCTTCAAAATCGTACTTGATTATCCAATTGTAAACATCTAATGCGGATTTGTAATTTTTCAAATTGACGTAAGACTGGCTCAAATAGTATGCGGCGTTAAGAGCCAAATCCGGATCTAAAACTCTGTTACTCATAACGTCTTTTAGGTAATTGAGTGCTTTGGAATAATCAGACGTGTTGTAATATATCAGACCAAGGTTATACTCAGCAACATTTTTTGTTTCTTTCGTGCCAATTGCCACGGCATTTTCATATGATCTCTGGGCATTTTTGTGATCGTTTCTCTTGAAGTATATATCACCTTCAAGCATGTAAGATTTTGCCTCCATGTTAGGATCTTTTGTCTTCGTCACAAGTTTGCTCAAAGTATTTAAAGACTTTTCGTATTTACCCTCGACATTATAAGTATAGCCAAGCCAATAAGATGCAGAATCGCTTATAGGATCCACCAGTTCAGAAAGCTTTTCAAACGTCTGAGCTGCCTGCGTGTATTTCCCCGACTCCAGATAGGTTTTTCCCTCTTGCAGAACTATTTGATTCTTTTGGGAAGTGAATTTAGGCTCCATGTATTTGTAAAGTTTCAAAGCTTCACTGAAGTCTTTAAGTTCCCTATATGTGGCACCAGCACTTAAGCCAGCGGAAAGCGCCAGCCCCGAGTCCATTGATTTGTCGAGAACTTTTTTCCAATCAGCAATAGCATCAACATATTTTTTGAGTTTGTACTCGGCCCAGGCTTTTGCGTTGAGTGCTTTATACAGTTTGCCAGCATTAGGGGCAAGCTGAATGGCATTTTGAAACGCTTCAAGAGCCTTTGTGTATTGACCATTTCTGTAATAAGATTCCCCAAGTATCGTGTAAAGATCAACACTCCATATCGTGGGTGGGTAATTTTTAATGGCTTCGCCAGAAACTTTCATAGCATTTTGAATATCGTTCAAATTCAGGAAAGAGTAGGCATCGTAATAAGCGGCTGGTTCTATGACATTTGGATCGTTTGAATAATTTGCCACACTTGCAAAAAGTTCATGGGCCCCTTTGTAATTTTTGGTGTTAAAAGCTATTTTCCCTTTGTAAAACACCGCCCAGGCTTTCCAAACGTTGGTTTTAACTTCACCAAGCACTTTTTCAGCATCGGTATACTTGCCGATCTTCACGTATATACTTCCCACAAGTACCCTTACCTCATCAGCATATTTTGGAGAGTTGTAAAGAGAAGAAAAATAAGAAATAGCATTTGAATTATCACCGATACTCATGTAGGCATATCCAAGAGAGTAAACCGTGTACTCATTATCAATGGAACTTTTTGGAAGGTATTCCAAAGCTTTTTTGTACTCGTTTATAGCGCGCTTGTAATTGTTCAAAAGATAATAAGCATCTCCAAGCAACTCATAAGCTTGGCCAATGTATTGAGCCGGTTCCGTGTACTTGGAAAGGAAAAGCTCAAGTTTGGATACGACGTTGGACACCCCAGAAGTGTCACCATATTGTTTGTATAACTGCAATGCATTCTTTGCCCCCATAAGCATATCCACACCGTTTTGGTCCACCGACATCGCTAACACAGATGAAACCATTACGCCACTCACGAGTGTCAATATGAACAGAAGGAAAATTTTTCTTTTCATCTACGTGCACTCCCTTCATTGGAAAATATGTTTTCACAACATCTTTTTTGTTACATAACTTAATTGATACATACGATATGTTATCATCCTTTTGACAGTGGATACCCCCCTATCCCCCCTCAACATTTTTTCAAGGTGAGACCCTTTTTAAGGGTCTCATTTCTTATCACTCACGAATTCTTTCAAAAACTTTTCTTCTTCTTTTGTAAGTTGGCGGTACTCTCCTACTTTCAAGTTTTGATCAAGCTTCAAAGGGCCAAAAGACACCCTTTTCAACTCTATTATGGGATGATCGATGAATTTAAAGGCACGTCTAATCTCACGCTTTCTACCCTCTTGTATCACAATTTTAACCTTTGACGTTCCGTTGGCGATCTTAAACGTTTTTACATTCATTTTGGACACGTAGCCATAAGGCAATCTCATTCCTTTTTTCATCTTTTCCATCATTTTTCGTTCTACACAACCTTCTATCTTGGCCTCGTAAATTCTATCAACTTCATAACGAGGATGTAACAATATCTGAGATAAATCACCGTCGTTTGTCAAAACCAACAATCCTTTTGTATCTTTGTCAAGCCTTCCAACAGGGAAAACGTCATCATCAACATCTATCAAGTCAAAAATGGTTTTTCTTCCTTGTGGATCTTTTTTAGTTGTTATATATCCTATAGGCTTGTTGAATATGTAGTAGACATGCCTGCGTGGTTCAACGACTTTCCCTTTGACATCTACAACATCATCAAGCTGAATTTGAACGTAATCAAAAATCGTTTGGCCGTTAACCTTGATACATCCGCTTTTTACGAGTTCTTCAGCTTTCCTTCTCGGCGCTACGCCGCACATTCGAAGGTATTTCTGTATTTTCAAAGACGAGTTCTCCTTTCGGCAAAGAAGATATATCAGAGATTCCCAAAGCTTTCAAAAACTCATCGGTTGTGAAGTACATGAATGGATGACCCTTTTTGTCTTTATCTCTTCTTCTTCGAATCATACGCATTGAAAGAAGTTCCTTAACCTGTCCCGATGGAACAGTTCCTCTGAATTCGGATATTCCCTTCATGGTAATTGATTGGTTACGGGCGATAATAGCCAACACTTCCATTTGAGAACGCGTCAGATCCGTGACGGATTTTCTCCTCAATTTTGAAACATTTTCTGAATAGATGGCTTTTGTGAAAAACACATACCGCCCAGCGACATTTTTCAGCTCGATCCCATGTTCCTGAGAGAAAAAGTTTTCCTCTATTGTGTCAATTGCCTCCAATATCTCAGTTCTTTTTCTTGTTGTCAAACGAATAAGGTCTCTCACACTTAAACCATGGGAAGCCATGATCAGAGCTTCCACTTCAGCAATTACTTTCGCTCTCGTGCACGAACACCTCTTTTTTGTGGAGATCCAAAGACAAAAAATTTATTCTCAGAAGCTCCAAAACGGCTACAAACAAAACCACCGCTTCCAATTTATCACGAGCCTTCAGTAAAATTTCCTTTATACTCGTTCTTCGCTTCTGAAACGCAAATTCTTTGATTTCTTCCAACTTTTTGGACACGGAGTAAGAATCTTTAGATATTCTATAAACTTTTTTTCTAAGATTTATCTCTCTTTCAACCGATTCCAACACATCCCAAAAGACGTTGGGTATTTCCCCGGGTATTTCTTTCTCTTGAGACGGTAAAACGAACACGCTGTACTCTTTAGAGTGTCTTTCATAGAGATTTTTCAGTTCTATCGCCGCGTCTTTGACAAGTGCATATTCATACAACCTTCTTGCAATAGAACTCTGCTTTTCAATGACAGATGGCTCAGGGCTAATCAACAATTTTGATTTGATCTCCATCAAAATTGAAGCCATCAACATAAAATCGGATGCGGCATCTATGTTCAATTCCTCTATATCTTTCACATATTCTATAAATTCATCTGTTATCTCTGATATCTTAAGTTCCAATGGATTCATTTGATGCTTTTTTACCAAGAAAAGTAACAAATCCAAGGAGCCTTCAAACTTACCTACGTGGATTTTTAAATCCATAATCTCCCCTCAATGAAGAAGATTCATGGCATCGCGCACTTTTTCCATGGTTTCACAAGCCACACTTTCGGCTCGTTTATCTCCATCTCTTATCACGTCATTCACGATCTCAGGATGCTTGTCAATATATTCGATTCTTTCCCATACAGGCTCCAGCCTCTTTTTCATACTCTCTAAAAGAATTTTCTTACAATCGACACAGCCAATGGAGGCCTTCATACAACCCTCATGAATTTCTTTTAGATTCTCTTTCCCCGTCTCAAAAGCAAGGTGGTAAGTCCAAACATTGCACTTCTCAGGTGTTCCTGAATCAGTTCTTCTTTTTCTGGCTGGATCTGTCATCATGGGCATGACCATCTTCTTTAGCTCTTTTTCGCTCGTGTCTATGCTTATGGTGTTACCATAACTCTTGGACATTTTTCTTCCGTCAGTTCCTAAAAGTTTTGGGACTTTGGAGAGCAAAGTTTTTGGTTCTTTGAAAGTCCGTTTGTAAAGAATGTTGAACTTACGTGCGATCTCTCTTGTAAGTTCAAGGTGAAATGCTTGATCTTCCCCCACCGGTACCCCTTCCGCGTTGTAAACAAGTATGTCCGCCGCCTGAAGAGCAGGATAGCCTAAGAAACCCAGAGTGGATATGTTTCGTTCTTTTAATTCTCTCAATTGTTCTTTGTAAGTTGGAACACGCTCCAATCTTCCAAGAGAAACTAACATAGATAGCAACAAATACAGCTCGGCATGCTCCTTGATATGAGACTGGACGAAGATCACACTCTTCATAGGATCTACGCCTGTGGCCAAAAATTCTCTCACAAGTATTTTAGTGTCATTTGAAAGGTTCGAAATGTCCTCGTAACCAGTGGTCAACATGTGCCAATCTGCTACAAAGAAAAAATCCTCATTTCCTTCATCTTGAAGTTTCACCCAACTATCCAACGCACCTAAAAGGTTCCCAATGTGCAATTTTCCCGTTGGCCTCATTCCACTGAGAATGCGCAACCTTTCCACTCCTTCCAAGCTTTTGAAAATTATACCATAATTAACACCTGCATTTTCAGTCACATTACCAAATCACGAGTTTTTTATCAACAACTTTTGATGATATAATATTAACAAGATGTTGTTTCTATATTGAAATATTTTTTAGAATCAACATCGATCTTTGAAGGAGGTGGACATTATGGTGAAATTCGTATTGGTTTTAAGCATCGTATCTTTGACTTTTGTGGGTCTCGCTTTCGGCATCGGATTTGAAATTGGCGGAGGAGTGAATTACTTGGGTTATTCAGGAATCGGATTCATGATTCCAACCATCTGTGGTGGTGCGAACATTCCTCTTTTTAACGGATTTTCGATCACCGGCCAAGGCGATATGTTGATGCTTTCATTAGGAAGCAATTCTACCACTTTGTTCATGTTGCTTGGAGGGGCAAGGTACACTTTTGGCAATGAAGGAACCAGACCTTTTGTAGGTGCAGATGGCGGTGTCCTAACGAATTTTTCGGGGGGAGTGAATACGATGGTTCCTGTTTTTGGAGTCAACGGCGGGATGATTTTCAACTTGTTTGGAAGTGTGAATGCTTACGTCAAAGGTGCATTTAGAATGCTGAGCGGAAATAACACAGAGAACCCTTCTGAAGGTCCCACGATGTCGACATTGCAGCTCATCGAATTAACGGGTGGGGCTTACATTTCATTCTGATCTAGAGTCTACGCATTTTTCAAGCAAAATGTTCAATCTCTCAGTTTTAGCTTCTAAGAACAAATATCCTATAACACTTTCCAAAGCGGTGGCTTTTCTGTAGGAAGGATCTTTGCTACGAGGCGTTTTTAAATTTCTTCCACGCAGGGCCACCTCTTTTTCGTCGTCTTCAAGGGAGTTTTCCATGAGATCAAAACACTTTGCCTGGGCCGAAGCGTTTACGTGTTTTCGTACTTCTCCATTGTCAAAAGAGAATTTCACTCTACAAAAGAGTTCGAAAACGGCATCTCCAACGTAGGCAAGGGATTTCGTATGAACCTCTCGAATATCCCGATCGAAGTCAATTTCCAAGAAATGCATACTTACCTGTTTCCCATTTTCTTAAGGATTCAACGATTTCGTCCAAATCTCCGTCCATGATGCCGTTGAGTTTATAGGTGGTAAACGAATTTCTGTGATCTGTTACACGGCTTTGGGGGAAATTATAAGTTCTTATTTTTTCACTACGCTCTGCCGTACCTATCTGCTCCTTTCTCAAAGAAGCCATCTTTTCATTTTCTTGGTGCTGCCGCAAATCGAGAAGTCTTGAACGCAGAATCTTCATGGCTATAGTTCTATTTTGGATCTGAGATCTTTCGGATTCACAGACGATCACGATTCCAGTTGGAATATGTGTGATCCTTACAGCGGATTCGGTTCTGTTCACGTGTTGTCCACCCGCCCCAGAAGATCTGAAAGTGTCGATCCTAATTTCTTCAGGGCTTATACCGACATCCACCTCGTTAGCTTCTGGCAAGACCGCAACAGTTGCGGTTGAAGTGTGTATCCTTCCGGATGCTTCTGTAAGCGGGACACGTTGAACTCTGTGTACCCCTCTTTCATATTTAAAAAGGCGATAGGCATCTTTTCCCGTCACGGAAAAGGTTACTTCTTTGAATCCACCAAGTTCTGTTTCATGTGAAGAAAGCACCTCAACATTCAAGCCGTGCCTCTCGGCATAGCGAAGGTACATCCTCAACAGATCACCTGCGAATATTGCGCTTTCTTGGCCACCAACACCTGCTCTGATCTCCACGATCACATTTTTGCTCATGTTAGGATCCATAGACTCAAAAAGTTTCAGGGCATCTTTTTCCAGCTGAATGATTTCGCTTTCTTTTTCTTCGATCTCCTTTTTTACCTCTGCTTCTATTTCGGGCGAGTTTATGAGATTCAATTCTTCAATTTCACTTTTTATTTTCAGATATTCATCGTAAACACGTGCTGGTTCCGAAACTTTAGAAAGTTCTTTGGAATACTTCACCACAAGCTCAGGTGAGTTCGTAACTTTTGGGTCAGAAAGTAAAGAGCCGATTTTTTTGTACTTTTCGTAAAAACCTTTAAACACTTCTATTATCATGACAAAATTATACCATGATTTTCTAAAGAGCTTGACAAAGGAATACTAAAGTGATAACATATATATGTATAAAGTATATAAGGAGGTGTTGAAGATGCCTTTTGGCGATGGAACAGGACCAGCATGGAACTACGGGAGAGGTTACAGATACAGCAGAGGCGTGGGTCATGGTTATGGTTGCCGCACAGCCGACTGGGGATACAGAGCTCACATGCCTTACGCTCCATCTGTGGAAGATGAAAAATACTATCTTGAAGCTCAAGAGCATTGGCTTGAAGAGGAACTGAAGTACGTGAAGGATAGGCTTGATTTACTCGGAAAGAAAGAATCTTAACGATTTTGAAGGGGCGATATCAACGCCCCTTCAAAATTTTGATGGATCTTTTGCGTACATAATAGCGTCTTCACGTTTTAACTTTCCAAGAGATATTTCTTTCTTAAGAGCATCGTCAAACGTGACCATGCCAAACTTAGAGCCTGTTTCAATCAAAGAATCTATTTGATGTACTTTGTTTTCACGGATAAGATTTCTCACACCTGTTGTGCCTGTGAGTATTTCCACAACCGGAATGTATCCTTTTCCATCAGATGATGGGAGCAGTCTTTGATATGCAATGCCAACAAGCGTGTTTGAAAGTTGAATTGCAACTTGCTTTTGTTGATGTTCCGGAAAAACATCTATTATTCTTTCTGGAGCTGATCCTGCAGAATTCGTGTGGATAGTTGAAAAAACCAAATGTCCTGTTTCAGCTGCTGTTAAAGCGAGTTTCATGGTGTCAAAATCTCTCATTTCGCCAACGAGGATGACATCAGGATCTTCTCTAAGCGCGTATTTCAATCCATCGGCAAACGAATTCGTATCGTAGCCAAGCTGTCGTTGATGAACAAGCGCTTTTTTGTTTTGAAATATGTATTCTATAGGATCTTCTATTGTTATTATATGCACTGGCCTTTCTAAATTTATTTTGTCGATC